>NZ_JBFXHJ010000014.1:0-24428 GCF_050177135.1 Methanomethylovorans sp. | reverse complement strand
ATTTGTCAGAACAGTATACTTTTTCCCCTGTGAAGCAAGATAGTCCATGTATTCTATGCACTGAGGGATAAACAGGGTTTCACCTCCCTGTATCACAATCTCTTGGAAAGGAGATATATCGATGTTTGCAACTAAAACAGATGGGTTCAGTATCTCCTTGTCCACCTTGTATCTGGCGGGCTGTTTACACATAATACATGCGATATTGCATTTCTCTCCGAAATTAAGGTGAAGACGGGTCATTTTGTTATAGTCACAATATGGAGAGATATTTTCGGGAGGTTGAATCTTGTAAGATATCGTGAGAAGTGTGCATTTTACGTAACATTGAAGGTATCCGTTGAGGGAAAATGTCCTGTATTGAACTGCTTTTTCACTGTTCACAATGTCCCGCAGATTTGAGGAATATATGTTACCAAAATATCCAGGTTGGATATGACAGCAACTAAAAACATTTCCTTTATTGTCAATAGTAACTCCATTCCAGAGTTGAGGGCAATATGTTGAAAAAGGCATTATTCGGGTACCTCTACACCAAAAAGTTTCTGTGCTCTTTCTTTAAATGCTCCTATTTGCTCCCCATTCATTCGGCTCTTGTACTTAGAATAAAAGTTAAGGGTGCCTTCTGTTTTTCTTTGAGACCCGGCATAAGAGAGTCTATCAGGCCTGGAAAAAGCATCATGATGCACAAGATGGTTCCGCAAAACTGCATAAGATATACCAGCATCTAAGAGCCTTATGCAAATATCTCTGTCTGTAGTGCTTGGCAGGTGTTCATCAAATCCGCCAATCGAAGTCAGGGAAGAAAGTTTGACAAATAGATTCGAACCCTGAATATTAGGATTGGAAACTAAGAAGGATTCAATGAAAATATTTTCAGGTATATTTTGGAATAAACCCTCTGGATGAATTTCATCGTGACGTATCAATCCAGAGATTATCCATTCAGCATTTGTTTCTGTTGCATAACAAGAATTATTCTGTAAATATCGTCTATCCCACCAGTCGTCATCATCAAGGAAGCAAACATATATATTATCACGGTTTATTCCTTCATTAAATAGATATTTTAAAGCAGTGTTTGCTGCACCGGAGAGATTTTTCGTGTTCTTGTTTGCTAAAAGAGTTATTTTTACAGTATTCGTGAAATCGCTAACAACTTGGAAAATCAAGTCTTTAGAAGGGTCATCTTCTTCGTATACCACTACAACATAATCTGGTAAAAGCGTCTGCTTTACTACTGATCTCAGAGCCCTTTTGAGTTGATTGGGTCTGTTCTTTGTAGGAATGATCACAATATTCTTAATCTCATTGTGCATACAAGTTAGCGGCTGTATAAATTTATTAACATTTTCTACAGCAGTAAGGAGAGTTGCATTATGCGCAGTTTCTATCAGTTCATGAGTATCTTTGGGAACACACTTGCCTGCATATGGGCCAAGAAATGGATTTAAATGCTCTTTTGATTTTACTCTTCTGTCTGCCCATATTATACTCATTACATCCAGTGGGCTAGCACCAACTTGGTCACAAATACTTTCAACCTCATTAGTGAAACTCACTTTGGTAGCTATGAAAGCGTTATGAGCCAGTTTTCCAATTTCTGCACTTTTGTAGTCCATAACCAGAGTTTCAGCACCTTTTACCCAAGTGAAAAAAGAAATCACTTCATTGACATCCTCAGTGCTCCCACTAAGCACCAGTCTGTCAGGGTACAAAAACCATGTAAAAGGACTCTTTTCTCTTAAAAACTCGGGCATATAAACAAGCCGTATGTTTGGGAATTGCTTTTTAGCATACTCGCAATACCCGACAGATACAGTGCTCTTGATTACTACACAACCTTGATACTTTTCAGTATTCAGTCTATCCAATACAGTAGTGACATTGCTGCATTCTAACCTATCATTATCTCCCAATGGGGTAGAAACACAAATGAATATGATATCTGTCTGAACAACGGAATCCCACTCATATTCTCCTTCAATGTCATAGCCAGAACATTCAAAAAATGAGTTCAGTCCATGAATCACTGCCCAGCCAACTGTTCCTAGTCCAATAACTCCGACCTTTTTCATATGACCACGTTCTGATTAAAAAAGAAATCACAATACTAGCATATAGGTTTTAAATATACTTTTACAATAATAATCTTACGTGTGGGAGGGAACATTTGAATTATCAACGTAAAACCTTCACAAAAAAGAATACGATTCAAGTATCTCTGTAGAATGCCTCGATATTCAAAGAACATCTGGTGACAGCGTATCTGAAACACTGTAAATCACCTTCAACCCACTTCTGCCTGCATAAGTACTGTCTGAGTAGCTTTTTTCTGCTTGTCCGGGGAAACCCATATTTACGCAGGATACGCTTCACGAGCACACTCATCTGTGTAAGTACATTCTCCCTAACAGTCCAGTCAATGGCATGACTTTAGTGAAAACATGTGGTTTCTTCTAAACCTCAGAGCGGGATTTACAAGATCCATCCAT
Source organism: Methanomethylovorans sp. (assembly GCF_050177135.1). Lineage (NCBI taxonomy): Archaea > Methanobacteriati > Methanobacteriota > Methanomicrobia > Methanosarcinales > Methanosarcinaceae > Methanomethylovorans > Methanomethylovorans sp. Next base: position 21,933 of record NZ_JBFXHJ010000014.1, on the reverse strand, counting down.
TCATCAACCTTGGATTCCTCACAGTTTGCTGCATATTGTTTTTTAATGGTGCTTCGCTCATACTATCATTTTCTTTTCCACGCATCCACTTGTAGATTATATATTAATTCATGACATAAATGTTTTGACCCTATGGTTTCACCAGTTGATAGGTATCATTGATATACTCCCAGAACTATAGAGCCACTCATGCAGGTCCCTGAAACAGAACACATTATAGGCATGGAATTATATGCAACAACGGCCGAAGGCATTGGAGGCATGCTCAGGCAGGAGCCGGAGGATTTCATAGTAAAGGAAGTGCCAGGCTGGGAAGTGGAGGATTCCGGAAAATACCTTATATTGGAGCTCACCAAGAAGGACTGGGACACGCATCATATTATAAGGGACCTGTCCAGAGCGCTTGGTATCAGCCAGAAGCGTATTGGTTTTGCAGGTACCAAGGACAAAAGGGCTGTCACCACCCAGCGTATCAGTATCTTTGATATACCAGTGGAAACAGTTGAAAAAGTACACATCAAAGACGTGCAGCTGACTTCCATCGGGAGATACAGGAGAGGTGTGGAACTGGGAGACCTGCGAGGCAATATATTCCGGATAACCATGCGTGATATAGCTCTTGAAAAAAATGAACTGAAGAAAAGAATGGACGGGATCACTTCCGAGATCAGCGCTATGGGAGGGGTCCCCAATTTCTTCGGAATACAGCGTTTTGGCGCCATCCGGCCTGTAACACATCTTGTAGGAGAAGCTCTGGTAAGAGGCTCGGCTGAAGAAGCTGCTATGATGTATATTGCTGCAAGTTTCAGGGAAGAGCCGGAAGAAACAAGGATGGCAAGAGATGAAGTAAGAAACACCAGGAACTTTGCACAGGGGCTGAGAACATTTCCCCCGCGGCTTAGGTATGAACGTGCCATGATGCACTACCTGGTGGAGCATCCCGGAGACTATAAAGGCTCTTTTTCAATGTTGACAGAAACCATGAGCAGGATGTTCGTACACGCATTCCAGTCATACATATATAATAGAGTGATCTGTGCAAGAATTCAAGCCGGAATTCCCCTTAACCGGGCCATTGAAGGGGATATCGTATGCTTCAAGAACAGTGGGTCTTTACCTGATACCTCAAGGACGCAGCGAGTAAATGCCGTGAACCTGGATGGAATGAACAATCTGATAAAAAGAGGACGTGCATTTGTCACTGCACCGCTTTTCGGATACGACACCGAAATGGCTACAGGCATTCCCGGAGAACTGGAATCAGCCATAATAGATGAACTCAAGCTAAAACCTGAGGATTTCCGTCTGGAGGAACTGCCTGCAATGGCTTCCAGGGGGCAGAGAAGAGAGATACTGCTCAATGTACAGCCACGGTTCGAGATCCTTGAAGATGACCTGAAGATTGGAAAACTGAAAGTGATGGTGGAATTCTCCCTACCTAAAGGAAGCTATGCCACCACGGTGCTGCGCGAATATATGAAGGTGGACCCTCTTAAAATGAGCTAACACCTTTCTTTCTGCCTTTCCAGCATGGCGCACATAAAAGCCTTGAATGGAGGGGAAGGTCTGCCTGGTCTTGACTTGAACTCCGGATGGAACTGGGATGCAAAGAAGAAAGGATGGCCTGGAAGTTCACATATTTCCATGCGGTTCCTGTTAACTCCTGAGAACACAAGCCCTTTTTCCTGCAATTTGTCCACAAAATTGGGATTTACCTCATATCTGTGCCTGTGACGTTCAACTATACTACGTGACCCGTAGATATTTTCTGCGAGGGAACCTGGTTTAAGCTGAGCCTCATAATCTCCCAGCCTCATCGTGGCTCCCATGTCCTCCACACCCTCCTGCTCTGGAAGTATATCTATGACCGGATAAGGCGTATCCTCATTGAATTCAGTGCTGTTCGCTCCTTTAAGACCCAATACATTCCTTGCGAACTCGACCACCGACAACTGCATTCCCAGGCACAGGCCCAAGAATGGGATGTTGTGCTCGCGTGCATACCTGATGGCCATCATTTTGCCTTCAGTACCTCTTTCTCCGAATCCGCCGGGAACCAGAATGCCATCATAATCATCAAGCTTCCTGAGACACTCAGGATCCTGTTCCAGCGTTTCTGCATTGAGCCAGTCAGTGAAATAATCGCAGCCACATTCGATGGAAGCATGCTTTATGGATGCACTGATGCTGAGATATGAATCCTCAAGGTGAGTATATTTTCCTACTATGCATATTTTCACCTGTCCCTTCAGATTATTCATGCGTTCCACCATTTCGGTCCAGGAGGGATCATAAGAGGTCGATTTCAGACAAAGCCTTTTAATAAGATATTGAGTAAGGCCTTCCTTATCCATCAAAAGAGGCAGTTCATATATATCCCTTGCATCATGGGCACTGATAACAGCTTCTTCCGGTACATCACAGAACAGGGATACCTTTGAGATGGTACTGCTTGAAAGAGGCTCCTTACACCTTGCAACTATGACGTTCGGTGTAAGTCCCAGTTCCCTGAGCTCTTTGACCGAATGCTGGGTTGGCTTGGTCTTCTGTTCACCCTGAGTATCGATCGGTACCAGCGTCACATGCACAAAGATGAGGTCCTCTGATTTCTCTTCCCGGTGCATCTGCCTGACAGCTTCAAGGAAAGGCATGCTTTCAATGTCACCGACAGTGCCGCCTACTTCAATAAGGCAGATATCTGCACCGCTCTTTGCGGCAACTTTCCTTATTCTGTCCTTGATCTCATTGGTTATATGAGGAATGATCTGAACGGTCTTTCCCAGATAATCTCCCCTGCGTTCCTTCAGGATCACAGATTGGTAGATCTTACCTGTAGTTAGATTATGGTCCCGGGTAAGTTCCGTATCCAGGAAACGTTCGTAGTTCCCAAGATCAAGATCGACTTCTCCTCCGTCCTTAAGCACGAAGACCTCCCCGTGCTGATACGGACTCATAGTTCCCGCATCAATGTTAATGTATGGATCGATCTTAATAGCTGTTACCTTATAACCTATGTTCTTAAGGTTCCTACCAATGGATGCAGCAGTGATGCCTTTTCCAAGACCGCTCATAACTCCGCCTGTAACTATGATATATTTCATGTAGATCAACTACCCGGATCACTTGAATATTGGAAGCTTTATTAAGAGATATACACAGAATGCTGTGAAAAGTATCGATAAGACAACAGCTAAATAAAAACCCAGCGCGGGACTGATCCCGTTCGCAAATATACTTGAGACCGTCAGGATGAATAAAACGAGCAGCAGAATTCCTGAAAGAAAGACCGTAGCCTTGGAGATCACATGTTCATAACTGTTTTTCAGCATTCCGGCCGATATTTCCGGAAGCTGCTCTTTCCAGTTACCTGCAGACTTCTTGTTCTTTACATAGACCTCATTAGGTGCTGAGAGGGAATCATCCACCTGAATGCATTTTGTATCCTTGCCAGTAAGAGGCTGACCCAGAACCATGGAGAAACTACTTTTCCTGGCACCGTGGCTAACTGTTACATACACATCTCCCTGATAGATCTTTTTGCCGTCAAAAGGAATTCTGACCACCACAGGGATATAATCTTCATGGGTCACGTATGGATTGTCCTCAAGTATTGTGACGTTTTGCTTAAGAGTATCGCTTACAGAAATATGTACATGGGTAGGTGAACTGTAATTGATTATCACTATCTCAAAACTCTGTTCTTCCCCGGGGGAGAGAGGTATCTCCATAGATTCCATATCAAACTCAATGGAATTTATCCCCAGTCTGTTAATATGAACTACCTGCAATTTACCTTACCTCATTCCCTCAGATGCGGAGGCAGCATGTTAGGTATGCCATCATCTATAGGATAATATTCATTGCACTTTTCACAGTACAATGTACCTGCTATAACTTCGTCACCCTCTTTGCTCTGCACGTTCAGAACAAGGTCACCTTTGCATAAAGGACAGGCAAGAATCTTCATCAGGTCCTCTTTCACATCTGTTCACCACCACCAACATGCATTACAGTAAATATCAAGGTTTTGGTGACATTTCAAGGATTAGATACATTAATCTAGATACCATCCATTACATATTTGCATGCTCGACCTCCTGCTCAAAGTTCTGGATTTTGCTATCCCGATACTGATAACAATAGCACTGGGGCTTTTTGGCACAGGGCTTCTGATAGAGCTCGGACTGATGCAAAAGTTATCCGTAGTGGCTGGCCCTCTTTTCCGTCATACCAATCTTCCGGATAGCTGTGCTTCGGCATTTGTGGTCTCTCTGGGCTCCGCTGTTGCTGCTAACAGCATGGTGGTACAGGTTCGCAACAGTGGCTGTATCAATGATAGAGAGGCAATGTTATGCGCCCTGCTTAACAGCACTCCTGCCTATATAAGAGAGATACTTACATACCAGATACCAATAGTACTACCAGCCCTTGGATATTTTGTAGGCGGCTTCTATGTAGGAGTGTTCATAATTACGGCAATAGTTAAGATATCAATAGTGGTTATCCTTAGCAAGCTGCTACTTGAGAAAAATAACTGCAAAATGGCCGATACAACGACCCGGAAAAAGGTTTCCTTTAAAGATGCGATAAAGAGAACTTTTGTGAAAGAGAAACGTCTGTTCACGAAGATAGCCTTAGTATATCTGGCTATGACAACCATTGTGTTCTATTTAAGAGAAAATGGGGCCTTTGAGGCATTCAGCGTTCTGCCACTTGCAGAGATCTTTCATATCCCTTCTGAAAGCATCGTTCCCCTCACAACCTATATTGCAAGCCCTATTATGGGGATATCATTACTCGGACCCATGCTGAGTGACAATGGGATCGCACCTGTGCAGGCAATGATAGTACTTATGCTGGGAAGTATGTTCATGCTACCGATATTTGGTATAAAGTCACTTCTTCCCAGATATGTATCCCTGTTCGGAGCGAAAGTTGGTACGAAGATAGTAGGAATATCAGTAGGCATTAGTATGTTTGTCAGGTTGGCAATACTAATCGTTCTGTTACAGGTAGCCGCATAAAAGAAATGCCAGAGCCAGATGTTGGCTCTGCAGAGGATTTTAAAACGCCTGAAAACACACGAAATGAGATCATGAGGTCATATTTGCTGGCGGGATCAGTACAGTGTCTATCACATGGATCACACCATTAGTGCACTCGATGTCAGTCTGTATGACCTTAGCTCCTCCCACAAAAACACCCTCGTTAGTAACCTCTACATCAAGCATGTTCAGTACATCCGAAAGTACCTATCATTATAACTAATTTCAACTAGTTTCAAGATATAATCCCGTGAATTGCAACTTTACATATAACAGTATTTCTAAAAGCTAATTAGACTTGTTGTAATAATTGTAAAAAGATTATTGAATAAAATGTAGACTAATCTACAAAAAATCAATCCATGATTTGCCTTTGAAATACCAAATCAAGAAAAATTGATAAAAATGAATCAAGAATAGATGTATAATTAATGATAATCATGGAGGGTTTGTTGAACAATTTTTGTTTCTGGAATGAATGGAGTTGGTCTATAAAGAATCCATTTTTCTTTTTCCTTGTCAGAAAGTGCTTTAAAATGAGAAGCATACATCCAATATACTCTATTTCCTACTTCTTTTTTGTAAACATAACCTTCTTCCTCTAAAATATCCAAGTATTTCTTAACAGTTGCCCATGCAATGTCCGCTTTAGAAGATACCTGAGAAGTCGTTAATTCTCTTCCAGCCTTAAACAAAACGAACATAACTGCTATTTCATATTTGTTAAAAGACTCTTCAAGTATTGACATCTTCGACTACCTTTAATGTGATGGGAACTTCTCTGATAGTTTCAGTCGTAGTTTTTGTTTCTTCAATTATTATCTCTACTTCATCGCCTTTTCTTAAACTATAGTATTTACTGATTTCATTTGGTATGCGAATTAAAAACTGCTTCCCATCATAACTAATTTTAACTTTCTTTTTGATCTCGTTATTATTTTGCAGAATATCTGTTTCTTCGATGTGTGATTTTCTTTTTTTAAGAAATTCTGCGTTTAATTCATTGATTGGTATTCTATGGCTAGGACGCTGCGTATTTTTTAATGATCTTTTTTGATTTTCCATAGTCTCCACTCAAGCATTTTTTGCTCATAATTAAATGGCCGAAATCTTATTAATAGTTTCGTACGATACTTGATATTATATCACAAATCGTACGATTAGATTGGAGTAAGTATAAATAGCAATAAAACATTGCTAAGTTCGGTGATTCAAATGAAACTTGATAAAAAATAAGATGACATTTGAAAATGACTGAAAAAACAAAACAAAAAAAGCTAGATGATTTCTGTTTTAGCAATCATGAAAATAAAAATGTTATAGGATCAAAAATAGGACATGCTTTTAAAAGCATTATAAATCCTTCTATTTTATTTACCATGAAGCATAATTGTCTCTATTCAGATAGAGACATATTACATGTAGTAATGAGAGGAGCATTGACTAATAATTTTATAGAAAATGCTTCTGAATCATTAATATTTGATGGATATTCAAATGTTCCAAATGGAGATACTGTTCGTTATCACATCAAAAAAAATGATATAGACGAAATACTAAAAAGATTCACATTTGTTTTTGATTCTATTTTTAGGGAAGCAAAAAAACAAGGGTTACTTAATAGTAAAGTTGATCTTGCAATTGATTGGACAAGTATAAAATTTTATGGCAAACGCGATACTAAGATGGTTGTTGGAACAAAAGCTGAGAGAGGGACAACAAAAGCTTATCAATTTGCAACCGTAACTATAGTCGAAAAAAACAAAAGGTTTGTTCTAAGGGCATTACCACTTGAATCACGTGATAGTGAACATTTAAAAGCTATAGTCGAAAATCTTTTGTATTATGCTAAATCAAAAGTTCAAATTAACAGAGTTTTTTTTGATAGAGGCTTTTATTCGGTTGCTATAATCTCAACATTAAAAAAAATGGATATTCATTTTTTGATGCCTGCAAAAAAATCCAAAAATATAAAAAAATTAGCAGAAAAAGTTAAACTACCAGCAACCCGGTTATATAGGTTGAAATCGAAAAATAAAGGTACTTTAGTTAAATTGATTTTTGTAGAATCAGATAAAAGGTCAAAAAATAATAACCAAGCAAATGACGAAAAAGAAATAGGTGTATTTGCTACAAATATGTCTCTTTCATCTGATGAAATTAAAGAGTTGTACTTATTATATTCTAAAAGATGGGGTATTGAAACTAGCTATAGAATGTGCAATATATTTAGAACAAAAACAGCTGCAACAGACTATAGAATTCGTCTATTTCTTTTCCTATTTTCAATTATATTATACAATTTATGGGTTTTAATTAACGCTTGCATATTTTCAGATCCTTTCAAGCGACAAGGGAAACGTCAAATAGCAGCCATTAGTTTTCTATCTTCATTGTTAATTACAGTTGCATGCTCGCCCGCAGCAAACTTCTAGTTTATTCTATATAATTTATAAGTATAGTTTATTAAAACTCTGTTTAGTAATATCTAAATATCATAGATGTTATTTTTATTACATGGCAACTGTAAAAATACAAAAAGATGGACATAAATGTGGAAGATGTGGACATGAATGGGTACCACGTACTAAAATAAATGAAGACCCTGTGATATGTCCAAAATGTAAATCCCCTTACTGGAACAAGCCTAGAAAAAATAAGACTAAATTATCAAAAAATAAAGCTATCTAAAGAGTGAAAAAGCATGTGGGAGTACAAACAAGTTATAGTGATACCTGAAGATGTGGAATTGTCTCCCGGGAAACTTGGAGTTCAGGTTGCTCATGCATCGATAACTCCAATCCTCAAAAATCTGGACCATCTTGGTGATATTAAAGAATGGTTCGACAAGGGAACTCAGTATTTCTGTACCAGTTGCTGCAAAACACGCAAACATACTGGAAGATGCAGAACTTATACAGCGCAAGATTTATGGAAAGACCCATGTTCTGCAGCTTAACAATAAGAATATTTTCAATGCGCTTAACATATTCGCACCTATTAGAACAGTTGAAGTTGAAAAAGGTGCTACATTGCTGGAAGCACTCAAAAAAGCAGCAATTGTTGAAGTGAAAGACGTTCACGGTCAGGACAATATTGTTTCAACCAATGGTGAGGAAGGTTTCTTTGTCTATGACGTGGACGGTGTTTTCTCAGATAAGAACGTTAATGATTACGTTTTTGACAAGAGTTGCACAGTTGAGTGGAAAAAACTTGAACCTATCAGCATCTTGAAAGTTAAAGTAAATATTGCAGAAGAATAATTGTTTTGAAGAACGTTAACCCGTTCTTCCAGTATCATTTCTTGTTTTCAATCCTTGTTTTAGTGGATATTGCTTTTGAATTGCGATCACATCGAAGATTTCACACAAATAAATTAAGTGTTACGATACCGAAAACATAACATATCTATTATTATAATTCAATTTTGGCATCAAGTAAAGGGATTAGCAAAGGCTCATCTCTTGTCACGGCTTTCTTTACCTTGTCGAGTGACAAACGTTCAGTGAACCGATATCCTCTTGATTTGTCTTTTTTAGACATGTATCGGGCTTCCACAAAATGAGGTAAATAGGTCGATGCCATTCCCTCTAAACAGTTCCGAACAGTACCCACAGGGAACGGAAGAGTGGTATAGGTATCATTCGGAAGATTAATCTTTTCAAGTTCAGTATCTCTCGTCCACTCTATGCAAACATGGAGTATCTCAGAGTGGTACACATATTTAGGGATAGGATATACCTGTTCATGTATTTTGGCGAGTGCCAATAATACTATTTTTTGATTTAATGGTAGGCGTTCCATAAACCTATATCCCATATAATGTTCGCTACCATAGTCTGCAATTTCTCGGCTATACATTTCTTCATTAGACATCGGTTTGAAATCGCTATCCCTTGCCAACTTGAATCTTGATATTTTCGACACATCCATATTACCACATCCGGACATTGAGTTTCAATTTTTTATTGGCTATTGCTTTCGAATTGATCTTTTGTGTACTGTCATAAGTATCATTATGATTCAATGTTTGAGCAAGTTGTAAGTAAGATATTAGGGCAAGATGGATCAAAATCAATGTCTTTTTAGAACAATTACCTTTTTTTGATGTTCAATGTATTGAAACACACCTGTAGAGCTTTCAACATTATAATTGAATTTATTAACTGTATGAACACTGAAAAAATCAGTATTCAAGGGGATAACATACTATTGTTGGCCACAACAAAAGTCTCTTTTTCAGTAGTTGTAAAGGGAGCAAAGCATGAAGAGTGGCCAACAATAACGTGAGCGGGATAATATTTTGTTTTCGGGGTGGTTCTTAGTTGGTACCTGTATGTTATAGCAGGTTATCATCCCGCGCTACATTTCTATACGGTAACATTCGTATTTAAAAACATTCGACTTAAAACAACTAAAAAAGGGTTTTATTCAAAAAGAAACTAAAAAGTCTATAGGATACTTAAAAGAGAAAAGGTGAAATAACACCTTAATCCACATCACCATCAATCATAAAATTAACAAAACAGGATATAATGATCAGACATATTAACGGTCATATCTTCATCAAGACCGTACACCTGACTTTTTTAATCACAACACTCAAAGTTAGCGTCCTTGAATGTTTTTCCTACACATATGGAACTATGTGCAGTATGAGGGGCTTAAAAGAAATATCATCAAGATTTCAATTTGATTTTAACAACTTTTTATTCGCCGTAAGAATATCGATGTCATTACAATGAAAATCGCAATCATTTGTGACGAGGATATAGTTGTTTGTTTTACAAACATCTTGTAAAATAAGATCATTGAAATCATTATTTCCAGATTTATATTCTTGTATTAATTCTGATAAATCGATATTTGCTAATTGAGAATCTGATGATACTGTTTTCGCAAGTATTTTTTCAACATTCAGAGATATTTCTTCAGAGATGGGATCAAATACAGCACTACTGTTTCTAAATGCTTTAAATTGGTTTTGTTTAAAAGGCTTTGTAGAAATCCTCAAAATTCAAGCTATTATCCAAGTCAATAGAAATTCGATATGTAACCCTTAATAATGATTGCTATCGCAGAATTTTAGCTATAGGTGCTGATTTCGATAGGTTTTCTACAGAGTCAAATTTTGAATAAATCATTATATGGTGATAAACATTAATAATATATGATATATAATGTGATATTGGCAATTAAAAGTAAAATAAATAAAGTGATGTATGTCAAACATAGCAATATCAATTTTATTGTTATTTTATTATTGTTAAAGACTTTAGGATTCATGTGTAATCTCATGCAATAATTGCTAAATATTCATGTTATACTGAACGAGATCTTCAATCATTCTTGAACCAAATAAAGAACATTGAGATAAAATCATTGACCTGCCTCCGTTAAATCATTCGAACCTTGCTTTTTTGCCTTTATATTGCAAACCAGTCATCCAATTTCAAATGGAGTGGAAGATTCCCACTCGGTATCTACGAAATGCTTGAAGATCTGAACATGCTCTTTTCCGTTGTACCATGTGGCATTGAGGCTTATTGGAACCACATCATCATTAATAGTAATAACAAGTATCCCTTTGTTGTCAATGACCAGTATTCCACCTTTAAGAGGTTGGGTTCTTTTTCCATTGCTGTACGTACGGACCTGTACTCCAGGAAACTCCTTTACAAGATCTCCCACGTGGCTCTTTTCACGTCCTGTAAGCTTCAGTTTTACACCCATAGCAATTTTCTTATGGATAGTATCCTTGATGGCATCCATTATAGGGTAAACTTCTATCACACGAGTTAGTGAAGGATAGAAGGATGCAAAAATAATCTCCTCGGTAGCAGATTCCATCATTTGCAGTATCTTATCATTGACATTCTTCACACCGTTGATATTCCATGCAGAGTTTTCTTCTGTGTGTTCCGCATTTTCACTATAGATGTTCTCAAGCTGTTCCCTGCAAAACTTGATAGCATCTTCATAGTTAGCCTTGAGTCTGTCAATAACGATATCTGGGGATAGAGCCCTATAACGCATCGGTTTTGTATTCTGGACCTCGATTATACCTCTGTCATTTAAGCGGTCTATCACACCATAAACTGCAGAACGTGGGACACCCGAAAGAGCATGGATGTCCGCTGCATTCCTGCTTCCGTACTGCGTCAGTGCAACAAGGATCTTTGCTTCATAGGACGTGAGGCCAAACAATTGAAGAGAATCTATTAATGAATTCATCATAGTACTTACGTTATTACATCCTATTTGTTATTTTCTTCATCTCTACTCCTTTTTTCTGGACCTTAAATACAGTGGTATACTGACAATACCCACCAGGACTACAGCACCTAACATAGTAGTTCCATTCAGGCTGGATTCGGACTCACCAACATTCACCGAAGCCTTGAGATCATCGGAATACTGACTTTCATCGTGTTTGTCAGTATACTTCACTTCAGTGCTGATCGCATAGGGTTTCACTGTAGCATCATCTGCCACATTAACCTCGAAAGTTGCAGTCTTTGAATCTCCGGGGTACATGTCACCAAGATATGCTTCGTCATCGCTGGTTGTGAATGGATCCACAACACTTATCCTTGCAATACAGTCGTATGCAACATCATCTCCAATGTTCGCATAGGTTATGTTGATGGTTTCCTTATCACCCTTCTGAAGACCAGATTCTGTCTTTATCACCTTGAAATATGGTTCCTCCTCTACAAAAATATCAAGGTACATTGTCTGGTTCATTTCTTCATGCCAGTAGTATGTGTCACCGTAGGGAGGAGTTACAGCAGAATCTTTTTGGTACCTGTATTTCACATTGAGTTTCAATCTGTAAGTACCAGCTTCTGCATTGTCATATACCTCTATAGGGAATTCGGCAGGTGATTCTAAGGATTTACCTGAACTAATTGAACCCAGAAGCAGGGTATCAAGTTTTATGTCTATGGGAGTATCCGGGTCTACAAGTGAAAGTGTTGCTGTTATATCCTCAGCTTTTGTAATGGCTCTGTCAGAAGCGAGTTCACTTGCCATGTAAGTCCTGGTAAGTGTCTCACCAATCTGTCCATCTCTGAAATCATCCTCAATCTCATCCTCATCGGCTTCAAGTCCTGTGATCTGACCATCGTTCATGATGTTCACGTACAGGACAGCATCTTCACCTCTCTCAAATACATCATCGCAGGCGAGGTTTGCTACTAGATGAGGGGAACCGTAAAGATCGTAGTAATCACTTGCTATTTCTGAAATAACGTCTTCATCTATGCTTGCAGACGCACTATGCATACAACTTAGCACCAAGAGTGCTATCGTGAGCATCTTTACATTTTTAAGGGATATCATACATTCACCTTGCTATATTTTGTATTTTTGTTCTCTTATTTATCTGAAGATTGGTGTTTTATTCTCCACCTATCAAGGTTTACCATGATGGGTGGCAGCACAATAACTGTGCTCAACAAGGACAATGCAACAGCTATCACTGTAACTTTTCCAAAATCACTTATCATTGGGAACGAGGATACAATAAGGGCTGAGAAGCCAAATATGACAGTAGAACCTGATGCAATGATAGCCGGACCAACTGAAGATGCAGCCTTTTCCATTGCATCATATGGTTCCATGCCTTTTTCACGTTCCTCAAAGTAACGTTCAAGCATCAATATTGTGAATTCTGCTCCAATGCCTATTGCAAGAGCACCAAGAGTGGCAGTCAGCGGATTGTATGGCATGTCAAGGAGATACATCACTCCCCCTATCCAGCCTGTTACCATTACAATTGGTAATATTGTGGATACAGCCTTCAGCCAGTCCCTGTAGATCACAAGCATTCCCAAGAAGATAATTACCATCCCAAGATAACCCATAGTTGTCCTGCCGGATGTCAGGGCATCTATAATGGAATTTGTCATTACCTTTGAACCTGTGACAGTTACCGTAGTACCTGCTGGAGGATCATACCATTCCATGTCACTTTTGACAAGGTCAATGGCTGTTGTGATTTGCTCAGAAGGAAGGTCACTCTCAAGTTTCAGGTTTATTACAGCAAGATTGCTTCCTTCGATGTACTGATCCGTTACAACCGAGGACATGCTATCAGTGACAGAAGTAATGGTATCCTTATCTGAGGGAATCGAACCATGACTTGATTCGATCAGGGAGGCAATGCTGCTTGAACCTGTTATATAGCTATTGCTTTCTTCTTCTCTTTCAGAAAAATCTAACATCCATTGCAGCAGGTCTGGATCAAGGACATCATCTGTTCTGACAATAATGTTTATCTGATCAATTCCACCCACCACTGTTGTTAGTTTATTCAGATTCTGCAAAGCCCGCATGTCCTGTGGTACAAAATCCTTTGTCTCGGTCTGAACACCTACATGTTCATCAGCATACAATCCTCCCGCTGCAAGAACAGATGCCAGCACAATGATGATCAAAGGTCTTTTTGCAGAGAACATGGCAACATGGGAAAGTACTTTCCCAATAGCTGTTTCCTTTTGTTCTGCTTTTTTTACAGAAGCCTGTCTTGCAGGATACCTGCGTTTCTTTTTCTCTTCTCGTCTGTCAAGTAGGTATAAGATGGATACAAGAACAAACATTGAAGCAATGTAACAGAGTAGCACACCCACAAGACTCATTTTGCCGAAATCCTGTATCATAGGAACCGGGGATATTAAAAGAGCGATAAAACCCAGACATGTGGCTACAACAGCACTCCCAACAGCAGGACCAGTATGTGTGATTGTATCAATAATGGCTTCTTCGACACTCTCACCTTTTGCAAGTTCTTCTTCCACACGGTTATGGAACTGAATTGCATAGTCGGCACCAAGTCCGATAAGAATTGGGAATACTGCCATGGATGCCATCGTCATGGGTATGTTCAGATAACCCATTGCACCAAAAGTCCATATCAAACCTATAAGAACTACAGGCAATGGCATCAGACACCACCTGACATGTCTGAATACCATAAGCAATGCAAAGATCATCAGGACAAATGCAAGGATAAGCATTGTTTGGAGACTTGAGCTCATCTCTTCGGACATCGCAATCATAAAAGCAGGTTCACCTGTTGCAACAGCATTTGTGCCTGTGGGAAAATCAACCACTTCAATTGTTCTCTCTACCCGCGTAAGCACTCTTTCCTTGTTGTCTTCATCTATGTTTCCCGGCAACTGCACCATAATAATAGTATGCGTGTTGTCAGGCATCAACTGGTCAACATAAGCAGAAGGCAGTAAATCAATTATTGACAGAATGGAATCGTAATTATTGGGTATTTCAGAATGGCCGGTGACGGAATATGCAGTATTCTTAATCAGTGATGCCATACTGATAACATTCTCTACATCCTTATCTCGGGCTATCAGCGTATCAAAATCATCAATTGCTTCGATGACTTCAGATTCCCTTACATCATCAGAATCGATGAGCACCATTATAACTTCGTTTCCAAAATTCTGCTTGTAGATATGATCATAGTTCTGATAGAGGTCAGAGTCTTTTTCTACAAAAGTGTCTGTTCCACTTTTATGTTCTATCAAGCCTGCTCCTTGAAATGCAATCAGCATCATGAGAATCGCAACGATAATTATTCCCAGAGGCCATTTCTCAATCACAGCTCCAATTTGTTCAAATATTTTTTTTGCAGACATGATATCTGTTAGTAATAGAATACTAACAATATAGATAGTTATTTAATACTAGTTTATTGTTGTACCGAAGATAGTAAATAGAAGATACTTATATCAATGTTATTATGCAATTGTTAATAGAATCTCTGCAACAATTAGGTTTGACAGCCTATGAAGCCAAAATTCTGGCAGCACTAACGCAGTACGGAAGCAGGAATGCAGCTGACCTCCATACTCTTTCGGGTGTCCCACGTTCTGCTGTGTATGGTGTAATAGACAAACTTAAAAACAGAGGGTTAATCGAGATTCAGAACTCCAAACCAATGAGATATAAAGCACAGGAACCCGAAAGAATAATCACTCTGTTGACAAAAGATTACGCGGTTGCTGTGGATTTTTCCCTGGAACAACTTGAAAATATCTATCAAAAACAGGAAGGGACTTTAGAAGATAACTCGGCATGGAATATTAATGGTGTGAAGAATGTCACTGACAAGATACTTCAAATGCTTGAATCATCCAATAAAGAGATTCTTTTTTCTTCGTCATACGTTCCATTGAACCAAATTGTTGCTGTTTATCCCCTATTATGGGCAGTATTTGGAAAGAGATTCGTGAAAAAATCAGTGAGGGCGTGAAGGTTAAAATAACTGTCAATGATAAAATTTATGCAGATGAAATTGCCACAGAGTTGCCCGGTGCTGAAGTCAAAGTGTATAATAAAAAGAACAATTCTAGTCCTCTAATGGGTGGTATCCTTTCTGTTGATGAGAAAGAACTTCTTGTAGTCACTGTCAATGATGAAATATTTCCTCCTAACCTCAATGCTACATGGTACTGTGGGAAAGAGCATGTTCGTGTTTTCAGGCATTTCATTGATGCAGAGTGGAATCAATCTGCATCAATAGAATAGTCTCGTATCCATAGCAGATAAAAGTAATAAAAATGGTGAGCAAATGACTAGCAAATGCACAACAGACTGCAATTTGAGTATAAATGTAGTTTCAAAAAATAGCGAAACGGATGAGCTAAATAAAAAACAAAGGTTGCACATAAAAAATACAATCTCACTTTGTCCGGAATGCTTGGACAAAATTCCTGCTGAAATTTTCACAGAAGATGGCAGCGTTTACCTTTCCAAGTATTGTTCTAATCATGGTACTTTCCAAGATATCTATTGGTCTGATTTTGAACTTTATAATAAGTTCTGTCAATCTCATGTAGTAGGCACAGGTGTTTTAAATCCTGCAATAAAGAGCGAGAATCATCTTCTTGATTGTGGATTATGTGAAAAACATACAACCAGCACTATTCTGGCAAACATTGATGTAACAAATAGATGTAATCTTAACTGTCCTGTATGTTTTGCGAATGCAAAAAGAAGTGGATTCATTTATGAGCCAAATGAAGAACAGATTCAGAATATGCTACTTATGCTTAGGAATCAGAAACCTGTTCCATGCTGTGCGGTCCAATTTTCTGGTGGTGAACCAACTGTACGTGATGATTTGCCAGAGCTAATATCAATGGCAAAAGACCTTGATTTTTTACATATTCAAATTGCCACTAATGGAGTAAGAATTGCAAAGGATGTAGAATTTGCACATAAATTAAGGACAGCTGGTCTTCAGACTGTCTATTTGTCATTTGATGGTATAGGAGAAGAACCCTATCACATTACACGTGGTTTTAATGCCTTTCCATTGAAAAATGCTGCAATAAACAACTGTCGTACTGCAGGAATTGCGAGCATTGTGTTGGTACCAACTCTTATAAAAGAAGTAAATGATCATCAAGTTGGAAATATAATCAATTTTGCTTCAGAAAGGCTTGATGTTATCAAAGGCGTCAATTTCCAACCAGTTGCTTTCACAGGTCGCATTGATCAGACAGAAAGAGAGAAAAAAAGAATTACAATTCCAGATTTTTTATTAATGACTGAAGAACAAACAAATGGGACTATCTGCAGGGATGATTGGTTCTCTGTACCACAATCAACGTCAATATCCAGATTCATAGCAGCCATGTTGAACAAACAAGTTCTACAATTCACAATACATCCTCACTGTGGAACTGTTACATATATTTTCAAAGATGGAGATAAGCTAATTCCTATTACTCGTTTTGTGGATGTAGACGGTTTGTTTGAATATCTAGATGAGATATCCCCTCAGATAAGTAATACGAATTTTCAGATAAAAAAAGCAGGTCTTACTAGTAAAGCCCTTCACAAAATATCCAGTTTCATCGATCAGAAAACTGCTCCACAGTCTATCAATGTCACGAAAATGATAATGGATTTTTTCAATAAAGGTACAGGAGAAGCTTTAAAGCCCTTCCACAGGAATAGTTTGTTCCTTGGATCAATGCATTTTCAAGATCCCTATAATTTTGATATCGAGAGGGTGCAGAGGTGTGGAATACACTACGCTACACCAGATGGACGTGTGATTCCATTCTGTGCATATAATACAATCCATCGACAGGAAGTAGAGGCAAAATTCTCAAAACCGTTTTACTCATAGACATTTACTGTCCCCAGTTGTAATATACTGACCGGAGAATGTGGAATATTTTAGAAATGGAAAAAATGGGTGTTAAATATGATTGAAGAAGCTGTAAGCCCGACATTAACAGAGAACGATTCTAGAAATAGCGATGTTGGAAATCAGGTTGGTATGGATAAGAATAGGTTGCTGAATTTCATAAAAAAAAGAAACAATTACATCAAAACGCTGCCTAAAAAGGAAAAACAAGCATTTATTGCTTCAATAAATGAACTGAAAGAAAGTAAGAATAGGATTGAAAGACTTCTTTTGAAGAAGAAATCAGGAAAGAATATCGATGACCTTCTTTTTTCATTTGATGATCTTCCTCTTTTTGGAAAAGAATATTGGTTCATGAAATTTACTGCTAATGATGGCTCAAAACGTCAATTTTTTTTGATGTTTGGTAGAACAGACGGTGACATCGAGGTTAATGGTCGCTACATAAAAGATAGCAAAGTGTCTGATAACCGAACAGAGGGTTATTGTGTTTCATGGGAATATGATGAAAAACAGAGAACGATTACAGATGACCTCTGCACCATTGAAATTAAGGATGATATTATAGCTTGTTTTAATGATAATATCAGTGCTGAATTTTGTGGTTCATTTCCTGAATATTCTCTGAATATTATGGAAGCTGGTAAAAAGTTTTGTTCTCTGACGATAAAGAAACCTGAAAATACTGAATTCATTTCCGAGTTGTCAGAGCAATTCAAAGGTTTGTTTGGTTTTCGCCTAGCTAACCTTTATTTTGATTTCGAAGGTCAGCTTTCTTGTAACGATTTCTCAGGTAAATGTTATGCTCAAAAGGTCATAGTAGTTGGTCCGTTCATTCCATGGAAATGGTCAAGGATAGTTTTCAGGAATGGTTCTATATTGACTTATTTTGTACCCTCGATTGAGGTAATGGGGGTGGAATATGATATTTACAATTCTATGAGTTTTTACGATTCCATGACTCAGAAAATGCACTATTTCGAAAAGGTTAGTGTTCATGAATATCCTTCAGAGAAAGAAGATAAAAGGTGGATTGTTACTGCTGAAGGAAATAAGGTATTTGTAGTCATGAAAAGCTACTGTAAAAAGTCATTCAGCTTCAGGAAAGATTTTGATTTTAAATACATTGAAAATCTTGTAGAAGTCATTGATCTTAAAATCGAAACTAATTATGATGTAATTACACTGGATACTACTGGAAGTGGCCAGGGAATGGTGGAAGACACATCGGGATTTGTGATCTAATACGGAATTGGTAAAGGAGCGCAGATCTATGGATTGTAGCAAACTATACTTGGTGATTTTATTTGCGCCTTCTTTGATGTACTTTACAGTAATGCTGCACAATATATTGTGAAATCGGTGACCTTGTATGTATTTTAGTATACTACAGAGATACTTGATAGTAAAACGATACAAGAAAATAATAGAGATTTTGCTAAAGATCGCAATAATCAATACATCTATTATATATTTTATTGTATCGTATTATAATCTTATATAAAAATAGGAGAATCGGTATGAACCTTAGTATACTACGCAAATACTCAATGATAAAAAGGTACAAAAAAATAATAGATATTTTGATAAAATATGAATTTGACTATCTTGTTGATCAGTTGAAACTTCGTCCGTTTCACATTCACATCTTAGATTCAAATAAACTCTATACATCAAAAGAAGAAGCAGTATCACGTCCTGAAAGATTACGGGAAGTACTTGAAGAACTTGGTCCTACCTATGTGAAATTAGGACAAATACTCAGTGTTCGTAAGGATTTGATACCGCTTGAATATGCAGATGAATTTGCAAAACTTCAGGACAATGTCCCTTCATTTGCATTGGAAGATGTTGAATATGTAATTCAAGATGAGTTGGGAGCCACTCTTGATGATTTATTTGAAACTTTTGAACGTAAACCAATGGCAGCTGCATCTATAGGTCAGGTACATAGAGCTAAGTTGAAAGATGGTATGAATGTGGTTGTTAAAATCCAACGTCCACATGTCAATAAAATTATTGAAACAGATCTGGATATTATGAATAGTCTTGCCAGACTTGCTGAAGAACGTGTTCAGGCTGCCAAGCAATATGGATTGGTCAAAATTGTAGATGAGTTTTCAAGATCAATTCGTACTGAACTCGACTACACACAAGAAGCTCAATATATTGAACGTTTCTCTTATAATTTCAAAGATGAAAAGTCAGTCTACATTCCAAAAGTATACTGGAACTATAGTAGTCAAAAGATTTTGACGCTTGAATATATCGATGGCATTAAAGCAAATGATTTTCAATCACTTGACAAATTAGGATATGATCGAGAAAAAATAGCAATGATTGGTTCCAACGCCTTTATGAAACAGATATTTGAAGATGGTTTATTTCATGCAGATATTCATCCTGGTAATGTTTTTATATTGGACAATGAAACTATTGCACTGATTGATTTTGGCATGGTTGGTCGGTTGTCGAATGACCTTCAAAATGGATTTATTGATGCACTCTTCGCAATGACAAAGGGTGATGTTGAGCAGTTTGTAGAAATTATGTATGAGTATGATGTTATTGGAAGTGATGCAGATACTCAGAGATTAAAAAATGATATTGAAACATTCTTAGATAAATACTACGGCAGATCTTTAAAGCAAATGGATGCAGCATCAATGATTAGTGATATATTCGTTATATTGCAAGAACATCATGCAAAACTTCCACCAAATGTTGCTTTACTTTTAAGGGGAACAATTATGATTACAGGATTTGGTTCTCAGCTGATGCCCGATTTTAATCTGGCACTTGTTTTTGAACCACATGCAAAAAAATATATGAAAAAACGTTTGAGTCCTAAGAATATTACAAATTCAGCATTAAAGAATGTACCGAAATATTCTCGTGTACTGCACAAAATGCCGATGCAGATATCACAAATTCTGTCTTTAATAGAAAAAGGTGAACTAAATATCAAATTCAGGCATAATGAACTTGAAACATTACCTCAAGAAATTAATGATGCAAGTAATCGTATTGCATTTAGTTTTATTGTGTCAGCCATAATAATAGGTTCATCATTGATTTTGCAAACTGATATGGAACCACTCGTCTGGGGCGTTCCATTTCTTGGAGTCTTTGGATTTATCATAGCTTTCCTTTTAGGAATGGGGTTTGTTATCTCTATTCTCAAAACGGAACGTATTTACAATTAGATTCATTCATCTAAGCTTAAAAGCGATAAACAGTAATCTTCCAACGACATCAGAAATGAAAAACATAGAAAAAAAATAAATCATTTAAATGCATTGTATAACAACCAGGCAGAATTATTAGTGCATATATGTCAATGGTATATCGTTAAAAATAACGCTATTTATTTTTGAATACTAAATAAGTAGTTAAAGTTGATGATTTATTAATTTCCACATATGCTTGTAAATCTTTTAGAGTATGTAAGGTAACGACATTAATGACAAGGTAAAGTAAACTTTATTTATACAATTAGAAGATGTGATGTACAAGTACAACTAGATGTTTAATTATAAATATTATTTATTGATGACTGCAAATAATGGTAATAGATTACATGTTGATATGATGTTGTCCTCTTCAATTTTATTAAATATAGTGCATAATATCGAAGAGGAAGTTTCATCTACTTTCGGATGTACTGATGTTACCTTCAAGAGTGGTTATGTTCCCCATGCTAACAACGTCCTCAGCCATGTACTTGCCTGATGCCACATGATAGGTAAGTACTTTTGTCAGTTCGGTTTTGTTAACCAGCAAGCCATTCAAAGTTTCTTCAGGGACTGCTGCAAAAGCATCATCTGTAGGCGCAAAGACCGTGAAAGGCCCTTCTCCGCTAAGAGTTTCTACAAGATCCGCTGTTTGTACAGCCGTAACGAGAGTATTGAACGAACCTGCATCTATAGCTGTCTGAACGATGTCCTTTTGTTCAGTTACTGTACTCTCATTTTCTGCGACTGGTTGTTCTTCTGGCTGTTCCTCGGCCTGTTCCGTACATCCTGATAGCATTAAGCTGAAAGCTATCAGTAAAATTACAATAACCCATTTTTTCATTTTATACCTCCCTATTTAAACGAGTAAGTATCTATCTTAAAAGATTTAAGACTATCTTTACTAAAGTCTTCCAAAAGATGTTTATTGAAAATCCAGCACTATAGAAACCTACTATCTTGAAGCGAGGAGCAAATTTTTCAAAATGGTTCTGTACTTCGTGCAGATAATGGTATTTTTGTGCCTGCAAGATCATTTTATTGAATGCCCTGCAGAACTGGAATTTAGAGATGTACCATAAGAAAATATTATATAGTTGTAGTATTAAAATGAAGTTGGGTAAGGGTTTAAAAAGTATTACATTAGCAGCATAAATTCTCTTGGCGGTTAGTTGAGAGCCACGATCAGACATCGGCAGAGTAAGCTGTGGAATTTAGATAAATTTCTGATATGAGAATCAGTTCTTTATTATGTCCAAAAATAATTCCTGTTTCAGGACAGGACTAGAACTCAGAAAAATAGCGTTTTGTTGTCAATAAGGAAGTAAAGATGTATTTCAATGTTTACTCAATCCCCTTGTTCATATCATGTATCATAGTCTGTATTCTTCTCTATTACATTAAAGACT
The DNA here is from genome assembly GCF_050177135.1 of Methanomethylovorans sp. NCBI lineage: Archaea > Methanobacteriati > Methanobacteriota > Methanomicrobia > Methanosarcinales > Methanosarcinaceae > Methanomethylovorans > Methanomethylovorans sp. The sequence continues at coordinate 59 of NZ_JBFXHJ010000014.1, read as the reverse complement.
ACAAAAAAACCCCCGGTTCAAAATACATACCGTTGCTTCTGAGTTCCATAGCATTTTAT
>NZ_JBFXHJ010000013.1:0-24891 GCF_050177135.1 Methanomethylovorans sp. | reverse complement strand
AGGTGTGTCAGATTGAACAGAGTATTGGCAGCTACATCATGTGCTCCATCCTCATTGCCGGTAATAAGCACACCTGCAACCTTTCCGTAGAGGGGAAACTGACCAGTCTGCGGATCAGACTCCTCATAAGTTCCGTCCAACCTTTCTATCACCATCTGTGCCACAGAGGAACGAACACCGAACCAGATGGGAGAGCACATCACAAGGATATCGCATGCCTTTATCTTTGAAAGTATCAGTGGCCATTCATCGCCTTGACCTTCGTCTGAAGAAACACCAAAGGGAATATTATAGTCCACGATCCGTATGCACTCACTTTTCACTCCCATATCTGAAAAAAGCCCAACAGCCTTGTCTATCAATGCTTGTGTATTAGAGATCTGTGGCGATCTCTTCAAAGTACAGTTCAGAAATAAAGCCTTTAACCCCATAAAAGGTATAAGTAATACAATCATTTAAAAAGATTTCTCCCTCACCTTTCATATATTAGCAAGTGACCACCACATGCATTTTTATGCATCAGATAAAAATAAATACCTATAATCGGACTATATATGAGATTCAATTATAGGATGACATCATGGACGAAGTACAGATCAAGGTTGAAAAAGCACATCCGAACGATTTCGGTCGTGGCATCATTCGTCTGGACCCCAGCACTCTACTAAGCCTGCAGCTATCTCCCGGAGACATAGTAGAAATAACCGGTAAGAGGAGAACATGCGCTAAAGTGTGGAGAGCAGACCGTCAGGATTGGGGACAGGGTATTGTAAGGATAGATGGCTTCATCCGGCAAAACGCAGGAGTTAGTATAGGGGAAAGAGCTACCATCAAAAAAGCAGATTTCGAACCTGCTACACATTTAGTACTTGCACCTCCGGAAGGCGTGGTGATGGAGTATGGAGATCATATCAAAGAGATCATCAAACGGAACATATTGAAGCGGCCTTTTGTGGTAGGTGATGTAATACCCATCATCAGTTCCATGACACAGCCCATGACAAGTCAGTCCTCTGGAGGGCAGGCAATACCTCTTATTGCTGTTGAGGCTCAGCCCCATGATTCAGTGCTCATGGTCACTGAGAACACGGAGATCGAATTGCGCCAGAAGCCTGTAAGAGGATATGAAAGCGCAGCCAGGGGGATCACCTATGAGGATATAGGCGGACTGGGGGATGAGATCCAGAGAGTAAGGGAAATGATAGAACTGCCTCTTAAACATCCTGAACTCTTCCAGCGGTTGAACATCGAACCTCCGAAAGGTATTATATTATACGGACCTCCCGGAACAGGAAAGACCCTTATAGCCAAGGCAGTGGCAAATGAATCCAGGGCAAATTTCCTCTACATAGCGGGCCCTGAGATCATGGGAAAATATTATGGTGAAAGCGAAGAGCGTATCCGCAAGATATTCGAAGAGGCTGAAGAAGATGCACCATCCATAGTATTCATTGACGAGATAGACTCCATTGCTCCAAAGAGGCAGAACGTTACTGGTGAAGTGGAACGCCGCGTCGTAGCCCAGTTGCTCACTATGATGGATGGTCTGGAAGAGCGCGGACAGGTAGTGGTGATCGGAGCTACGAACCGGCTGGATGCTATCGATCCTGCACTGCGCAGGCCAGGAAGGTTCGACAGAGAGATAGAGATCGGTGTTCCAGATGCTGGGGGCAGGTTAGAGATCCTGCAGATACACACACGTGGAGTGCCTCTTGGAAGCGATGTTGATGAGAATTACCTTGAAGAGATAGCCAGGAACACACAGGCATTTGTAGGTGCGGACCTGCTGGCCCTTGTGCAGGAAGCTGCTATGCGGGCATTGAGAAGAGTCTTGCCGGACATAAACCTTGACGATGACCTGATCCCACAGGAGAAACTGGAGCAAATAGTGCTTATACGATCTGATTTTGAGAACGCCTTAAGAGAGATAGGGCCTTCTGCAATGCGTGAAGTGCTTGTCGAGATACCCTCTGTGAAGTGGGAGGACGTGGGAGGACTGGATAATGTCAAACAGGAGATCATTGAGGCTGTGGAATGGCCTATCACAAAGCCTGAGAAGTTCGTACAGATGGGTATAAAGCCTCCTAAAGGAATTCTGCTGTTCGGTCCACCCGGCACAGGCAAAACCCTTGTAGCACAGGCTGTTGCCAATGAATCCAACGCCAATTTCATCAGTATCAAAGGACCTGAGATGCTGTCTAAATGGGTGGGAGAGTCTGAACGTGCGATCAGGGAGATATTCAAGAAGGCAAGACAGGTAGCCCCATGCGTGGTGTTCTTCGATGAGATAGATTCAATTGCATCTGCAAGAAGTTCCATGTCCGAAGATGCAAAGGTCTCTGAAAGAGTTGTGAACCAGTTGCTTACTGAACTCGACGGCCTCGAAGCTCTGAAAGAGATAGTTGTGATCGCTGCAACTAACAGGCCGGACATGATCGACCCTGCCTTGCTGCGCGCAGGAAGGTTTGACAGGCTTGTACTTGTGGGCCAGTCCACGAGGGAAGGAAGGAGAAGCATCTTCCAGATACACACAAGAAATATACCTCTTGCAAGCAACGTATCTATTGATGAACTTGCGAACATCACGGAAGGATACGTGGGTGCTGACATCGAAGCAGTATGCAGGGAAGCTGTGATGCTTGCCCTGAGAGAGAACTTCAATATAGAGAATGTGGACATGAAGTATTTCATGGAAGCACTGAATAAGGTAAGACCCACCCTTTCCGAGAACCTTATGGGATACTATAAGAAGATACATGAGCTTTTCAAGGGCGGGATGCCGAAAGAAGAAACAAGCTCTTATATAGGATACAGATAAATATATGAAAAGTTTAGAGTTATCGGGTGAACTACATGACGAAGGTATTTGCTAAGAACCTCTCCAGCAAACAGGTAATGGCTACGGATGGCACTGAACTGGGTGTGCTCTTCAACATAGTCATGGATGGGAAAACAGGAGACCTCATTGACCTAATAGTCAAGCCGGACATGAGCCTTGACACTTCCAAGTACAGGACAGACGACCAGTACATTCTCCTTCCATTTACTTCTGTAAGAGCAATTAAAGACTACATAGTAGTAGATAAAAACACTGCATTAGGCAAACCTGTTGAATAAACGGCTTTTGCCTTTTATGTTTTTTAGATCAGGCTATGCTCCCGAAGATAGGTGATACCTTCAGCTGCTCCGGCCCCATAAGGTGATGCAGCAGTATAATCGGCAACTGACCTTAATTCCGGATCGCCGTTGCCTACAGCTATCCCAAAACCTGCCACTTCAAGCATCTCCACATCATTCACGGAGTCGCCTATGGCAACGAAATCCTTTGGCTCAATACCCATCATCTCTGCAACTTTAATAAGACCAGTGCCTTTGTTAACTTCCCTGCTCTTGATATGGATAGCAAAATGTGTGTCTATGATCTCTACATTAAAACCATGCTCATACAAGATCTGCCTGGCAAGTTGCAGATCAAAATCCCTTCTAAGCACTATCTCGGTCTTACGATGCTCCGGGTCCAGCTTAGTTAGCTCTAACTTACCCGAGAGCAGATCAAAAGCCTTTTGACATTCTCTGATAGATTTGGATACTATAGGAACCGTATCAAAACCAGGAGAAATGACACCTCCATTTTCGGCTATCACTATCCCTCCCACCCCTATGAGCCTGGCAGCCGCATGGGCATAACAGAGAATATTGCCTGTGGATAGCACCACAGGTATATTAAGGGAGCGTAAACTCCCAATTGCTGCCATATCAAGGCTCCTGTCCCTGAAAGTGATGGTCCCGTCAATATCAACTGCAATTGCCTTGAATTTCATGGCAGGTAAATTAGAAAAAAAGTTTAAAAACCTGCTGTTCAGGGATCACGCAGGCCAGCGGTGGTAACTGAGATCACTGCTTCAGCGTCCGGAAGGTTCGGGGCGTCCACAAGCTTGACTATCCTTTTATCCCCCTTGGATTTGCGCATATAGAGCCTGAATGTAGAAGTATGGCCGAGTATATGCCCTCCTATGGGTTTTGTCGGATCGCCAAAGAAAGCGTCCGGTTTTGCCATGACCTGATTTGTCACCAGCACCACTGCATTGTTAAGATCGCCAAATCTCTGGATATCATGGAGATGTTTGTTAAGCTTTTGCTGCCTGTCGGCAAGCGTCCCACGTCCTATGTACTCTGCTCTGAAATGCGCGGTCAAGGAGTCAACTATGAGCAGTCTTACCGGTTTGTCAGAATCCTTGAGCTCGTTGGCAAGTTCAGATGCTGCATCCACAAGCAGGATCTGATGGTTCGAGTTGTACGCCCTTGCCACATGTATGTGCCTGAGGAACTCTTCATGATCATAGTCCTCACCATATAGCTCTGAAAGGCCCTCAACCATCTGTTTTATCCTTTCAGGCCTGAAGGTGTTCTCTGTATCGATCATTATTACAGAGCCATTCAATCCACCTTTTTCTTGTGGCAATTGAACATTGACGGCTAACTGGTGAGCAACCTGCGTCTTGCCTGATCCGAACTCGCCGTATACTTCGGTTATGGCCTGGGAATCTATCCCGCCACCCATTATATCATTGAACTCCTTACAGCCCGTCGAGAGCTTACCTACCAGCTTCCTGCGTTCCATTACCACATCACCTGTTTCAAAACCACCAATATCTGCAGCTTTGCGAGCTGCCAGGATGATCTTGGCTGCTGTGGACTCACCTATATCCGCGGCTGTCGCGAGCTCAGCAGGAGAAGATACAGCAATTGCTTCAACTGTTGAAAAACCTGCTTCAATGAGTTTTTGGGCTGTGGCAGGACCAACATGGTCCAGATCCTCAAGTAATACTTCTGACATTTTTATGACTCCTTTGTGGTGCACATGTTAACTTCCGGTGCACATTTCGATGAATTATTGGTCTTTGGAATATATATACATGAAGAGAGCGGAGTGAAAGTAATAATGCCAAATACATCGATCAATTTTACAGTTGGAACAACCTGACATTTTTGGGCAAACATTTATTTTATAAAATACCCTTTGTACCATCAATGCCCAGAGTAGTAGTCGGTGGAACTTTCGAGTGTCTTCATGACGGACACAGGGAGCTTTTAAGAAAAGCCTTTGAACTTGCCGGCAATGAAGAAGTCGATATAGGACTTACATCCAACGAAATGGCAAACAAGCGTCCACGCAAGATACCTGATTATAGCGTACGGAAAGAAAGGGTCATCCAGTACATACAGCAAATTGCAGAGGGTCAGAAATACACGATCATAGAGCTAAATGACCCCTTTGGAAAGACCCTTGAAGAGGATTACGACTACATTGTTGTTTCTCCCGAAACATATCCTGTTGCCTTGGAGATCAATAAGCTCAGGGCTGAGAAGAACCTGAAGGACATCAGGATCGTGAAAATTGATTACGTCCTCGCCGATGACCAGATACGCATCTCCTCCACAAGGATAGTACTTGGAGAGATAGACATCCACGGGCATCTGAAATCTTGAGCTGGCACATAATTTTATAAACTACTTTATACAACTAAAACCCATGGGCAGAGTATTCAGCGACATGGACAAACAGATATTTGACAAGCTTGCACCTGAACTTAGCGGAAATACGATATCATCAGGAGGACACAACTATCCTTTCATCTTAAGGCCGCTGTCCCACAAGATAGCGCAGTCGGCAGAGGATTTCAGGGAGAGGATGGAGCGCCTGAACGTGGAAGAGCTGGACTACCTGGTGAAACTTGCTCTGGAGAACAAAGAAGATATACGTTCCCTTGAACCTGAAGATATTGACACTATCATGGAACTGGTAGAACAAAAGATCTCTCTGCAGCGCATGAAAGAGCTAAAGCAGCATCTGGGCATAGTGTGATGAGCCACAGGGAATTACTTTTTGGTACAGCCGGTGCACCTTACTCCTCAGCTAAAGGCACCACAGTGGAAGGTATTCGCAGAGTGAGGGAGCTTGGACTTGACTGCATGGAGATAGAGTTCGTGCGTGGGGTTAAAATGGGTGCCAATTCTGCAAAGGAAGTGCAGAGAACAGCCACATCTCAGAATGTAGCTCTTAGTGTCCATGCACCGTACTACATCAACCTTAATTCTTCGGAACCCGAAAAGATAGATGCCAGTGTCAAGCGGATATACGACTCCGCACTCATAGGCTCCATCTGTGGGGCTCGTTCAATAGTATTCCATCCTGCCTACTACCAGAAAGATAAGCCAGAAGACGTTTTTTCAAGAGTTTTGCAAAAACTGCAGGAACTCACAGCCAGAATGGCTGCAGAGGATATTGATACGGTGCTAAGACCCGAGACCACAGGCAAGCCCACACAGTTCGGCAGCCTTGATGAAACCCTCAGCATGTGCAGCCAGCTAGATAAAGTGCTGCCGTGCATCGATTTTGCGCATCTGCACGCAAGAAGCAATGGCAAAGAGAATTCGTTTGAGGAGTTCGCTGCCGTACTTGAAAAAGTGGAGAACATACTTGGAAGGGAAGCTCTGGAAAACATGCATGTGCATATTTCAGGCATTGAATATGGACCAAAGGGAGAAAAGAACCATCTGAGACTGGATGAATCAGATCTCAGGTACGTGGAACTGTTGCAGGCTTTCAAGGAGTTCCGGGCAAAGGGTCTTGTAATATCCGAAAGTCCTGATAATGAAGGGGATGCTTTACTCCTCAAAAGAACTTATCAGGGTCTTTAGTCATCCTTCATACCCGGTGTTCTTCCGTAGATAGAGAGCATGATACCTGCCCGGTGCAGGCCGTTGCAAGAGAGGAGATATCCCCATTCTCATTTATGATATCAACATGGATGTTGATACCACTTTCTTCAATATAATGACTGATACGTTCAAATGAATGGTAGATCATTCCACCATGTGTGATTATAAGACACCTCTGTCCACACAGAGCATTAAGGATGGAACGATCGATAACTCCTGAAGTGATGTCCAGGCGAATGTTGTCCCTCTCAGCTATGAGTTTGCTTCTCTTGCCCATGGCACCCACGGTATCCACATCGCCGTTAGAGATGAAAAGCTGTAAGAAACCAGCATCGTGATGGTCCGTATCGTATATCATGATGGAACCTGCACGCACATAACGTCTGCTGAGTTCCACTATTGCCATGCAGTCTTCATGGATATGGAGGACCTTCCCGTTGACCGCCTCCATAGGATAGTTCAGTGCGAACTCACCGTGCAGCAGCCCTAAGTTCACACTATCCCCTACCTTGACGTCAGGAGACACTTTGACCCACATGAGTTCCGGCTCTTTCAGTATCCTGACAAGACCGGGTATATCCTTGGGACAGCCGTTAGCCTTGACAAGACTGCGCCTGCGCAGTTCCTCATGCACCTCAAGTATCTGGGGCTTTCTCAGATTTGCCCTCTGGAGCAGCTCCTCGTTTCTGAAAATATCCTCAGGTATCCCTTCACCGATCATCTGGTGATTCGTCATGATGAACACATGATCAGCCCATCTGTAGGCGAGATCCACATCATGGGTCGATATAATTATTGTTTTGCCGAAATAGTTAAGTTCGTTCAGAAGGTCCATTACCTCGTCCGCACCCACCGGATCCAGGTTGGAAAGCGGCTCATCAAGAATGATAACCTCCGGTTCCATAGCAACAATACCTGCAATAGCAACTCTCTTCTTCTGGCCGCCACTAAGATGATGGGGAGGTTTTTTCTTGAGCGGGTTAAGCCCCACATAATCAAGGGTACTCTGTACCACAGAGTTTACTTTTTCTTTTGAATAACCCAGGTTCGTTGGACCAAAGGCTACATCCTGGTAAATGCTGGGTGCAAAAAGCTGATCATCCGAGTTCTGGAATACAATGCCCACGTTCTTGCGTAGTTCGCGCAGGGACTTTGCATCATACTTCACAGGCTTACCATGGAAGAACACTTCCCCTTTATTCGGGACCAGAGTGCCGTTAAGAGTAAGGAATAATGTTGACTTTCCGGAACCATTACGGCCTACAAAAGCTATTTTTTTGCCCATATCTATCCTGACGCTTACATTATCCAAGGCAATTGTGCCGTCCGGATAACTGTATACAAGATCTCTGGTTTCCAGGATTGTCATGATCTACCTCAGATAAGAAGGATGTTCCTCGTGGAATAGAAAACTACAAGCACTAAGATAAAATATGCGGACGTTAGTACAACTTCGGACCTCTTTACCGGGCGGTTCTCCTCTATCAGCATGAACCTGCCATCATAACACCTTGAGTTCATGGAAACATAAAGCTTCTCTCCCTGCTCCCATGCCCTTATGAAAAGAGACGTACCCAGCATGCCCACTGATCTGAACGAAGTCCTGAAATCCTTATAGCCCAGCCTGACCGTCTGAGCGTACTTGATCCCCATAGCCACTTCCATAAAGACAAAGATGTAGCGGTACATCATCATGGCTATCTCTATGAAGGAATCCGGGAAACGGGTTGCCTTCAATACAGAAAAGAGTTCTATCATAGGAGTTGAGAGCGAAAGGAAAAAAAGGCAGGACATACCGCTGATAGTACGTGCAAGCACCACTAAGGCCATGTTCAGACCCCCGGTACTGACCCCAAGCCTGTGACCCCACAGATCAAAACCGAAGACTTCACTACCATTACCTGAAAAGAAAGCAATGATGGCTACGCTGATCAGCACGAATCCTGCGGGTGCAGCCAGGATCTTGAAGTAGAAACTTGCAGGCACCTTACTGAAACGGATGGTTGCAATACCCATACAGAGAGCTATTACAAAAGGTGTGACAGGAGAATTGGAAGAAACACCCACAACTATGCCGAAAGACGTTATAGCTATCTTGAGCCAGTTGTTCTTTTCACGCAGGGGGCTGTTAAGGGCGTAATCGTCCAAGATAGATGTCATGATGTGTCCTGTATACCTTATTAAATCAACAAAATTTGTTTTTGTAAAAAAGCTCCTTTTCAAGCTGGATTGAGAGTTATATTAGATAAGTTTTCCGTTTTGTAATAGTCACTTTGGGAAGTATAACAGAAAAGATAAAAAGGATTTTTTTGAAAAATATAATGGGTTGTAAAACCCATTATTGACCTGACTGGTTCTTTCCTCTGTAGTAGCCAAAGAAGTAACCAATGACTATGGCACCTATGGCTGCCTGCAGAGCAAAGAGCAGGCTTTCAGTTTCTCCACCTGGTGGCTCGAACTTAGGAAAACCCGGGTCCCATGGCTCATAATTAGGGTCAATACCTGAGATCACATCCTCTGCTGCACCATCTGCACCTCCGAATTCCGAACCAGGATTGGCTGCGAGTCCATAAAAGAACTGGGCCACAAAGAGTAATGCTATGGCTCCCACGATGTACTCTAATTTCATGCCGCAGCCCCCTTAAGCTTATTCACTGCCTCCGATGTGAGAACCTGCAGGTTCACAAGCACATCGCCCTTTACCTGCACCACATATTTCATAATAAGAGCCGTGAGCGCACCCTCCATGATGGCAAGTGGTACCTGAGTTGTGGCGAACACCGCTGCAAATGCGGTGAACGAAGACAGGAAACCCGAAACCGTAAGAGCACCACCTGCCGGGAAAGCCAATGCAAGTTGAGTGGATGTCACCACATAGGTCACCCAGTCTGCTATTGCGGTCGCCAGGAATATGTTGAGATAAAAGTTCATATTGACCTTTGCGGCAGCCTTGTAGAATGCATATGCCACAAACGGCCCCACTATACCCATGGATGCAACATTTGCTCCCAGTGTGCTTATTCCTCCATGACTGAGGAACAAGGCCTGATATATAAGAACAATGAAACCGAGCACAGATGTTATTGCCGGACCGAAAAGCACGGCTGCCATCCCTGTACCTGTTGGATGTGATGAACTGCCTGTGACCGAGGGGAGCTTAAGGGATGAAAGTACAAAGATGAAAGCTCCAGCCACTGCAAGCAGAGGCACTATCTCTCTGCGTTCACTTACGAGCCTGTTCAACCGATACATACCGAACAAGATTACGGGTATGGAGAATACAAACCATAACTGCCACCAGGGTGATGGCAAGAACCCTTCGAATATATGCATAATTGTCACCTTCCTATCGTTTTCCAACTAGATAATCAAGTTAATTTGATTTAGGTAAATGTGACTTACATGTTATTATACATAAAGGTAACGATTCTTGTTTTAAACGGTTAAAGGTTTAGTAATAAAGGAGACAGATATACCGGATAACTTAATTAATATTGTATAAAGGAGACGTACATATAAAAAACGTAACACATTGGTCAAATTGAACTTAGCGCTGCACCACCAGAAGACAGTACATGTCAGACTCCGCAAGCGGTGGATTTTGTACGGAACCGACTACTGCCCGTTCTTCGGAATAGCCTATGTTCTCATAAAGGCAGATCTTTGCCTCAATGCCCTTTTCCCGTAACAGGTCAGCCACTTCCTGCGAACCGAAATTCTCTGCGGGTAACAGGAATATATCCTTTCCAAGTCCGACCTCTCTTATGAGAGCCTCCCGGGCAGGTGATGGATCACGCCCATGTGCAGTGATCATAGCGAGATTGGACATCTCTACATGAAAACGGGCACATGAAGCCTGAATAGAAGAGACGCCCGTTATCACCTTGTCATTTTCACCGGCGAACTTTCCAAGTCCTGAGAACATGGGATCGCCCGTGGAAAGCACCACGGCATCTGCAGGTAGTAGATGTAGTTCCCTGTAGTTCTTGATGATGTGAGCCTCACATTTGATGAAGTCCTTAACAAGCTCGATGGACCTGCCTGAACCATAGATCACAGGAGCATTACTGATGGCTGCAATAGCTTCCTGGGTCAGCATATTGGGACCAACGCCCACGCCTACGATGATCATATCTTCTCCCCGCTGTCCATAAGTACAGTGCCATCCCTGTCCACGACTACTACCCTTGCACCATTGGCTTTTTCCACAGCCATGTCAAAAGCTTTCTTAAGCCTCTCATTACCCGGATCCAGTTCCAGCATCTCCACCACAGTGGCATAACCACTGCCTTCAAGCATTTTCGGATCTCCCCACTTGAGCACAAGACCGGGGAGTCCACAGATAATGACTTCACCCTTTGCTGCAGCTACAGCATCGGATATGCGGCTGCCTGCAAGCACCACCGTATATCCCGGGAACAGCATGGTAGAATAGCGTATGCCTATTCTGCCGGTCGTGAGCACTACCTTGTCAGCGCTGCGTATCAGGTCCTCTTTCATCTCGCCCAGGTGATCATTCCAGGGCTCCACAAATCCTGTGGTGCCCAGGATGGAAATACCTCCTTCCACACCAATGCGGCTGTTCAGGGTCTGCTTGGCAACCTCAGCACCGCGGGGAAGAGATAAAGTTACCTCCGCACCCTGCAAACCAAGCTCTTCAACGGCTTCGGAAATAGCTGCCTTGATCTGTTCCATGGGCCTGGGATTGATGGCGGGATATCCTTTCTTAGACTCCAGGCCATCCCTTGTAACAATACCTATACCCTCTCCTGCCCGAATCATGATGCCATCGATCTCTCTGGCATCCGCCACGAATTCAAGTCCACGGGTGATATCGGATTCATGATCATTATATACCTTTACAGCAACTGCATGACCATTAACAGCATGCACATCCATCTCAGCCCGCAACCCTACAGGTGTAGGCACAGATACATGAGAAACAGGCTTGCGTAGTGAGAGCACTGCAGCTTTGGCTGCGGCTGTTGCTGTCGTCCCGGTGGTATAACCCCTCCTGAGCACAGAGCCATCGCTTAAGAGAACAAGTCTTCCACTTTCAATGCCTTTTATAAGCTCGTCCCTGGGCACATTGGAACGCGCAACCCACTCATCTGGGATCCTGGATTTGTTCACCGGGTCTATCATCGAAAACTCAATTGTGGTACAAAGTTATAAAAGTAGCGAATTCATCCTGTTCTTTTGAACATGCGGTCCAGTTCTTCCCTTGTGAAAGAGATCATTGTCGGACGGCCGTGAGGACATGTGTATGGATTCCTGCATTTCTTAAGCTGGCGGATAAGATCAGCCATCTGATCCTTATTACACACAGCACCCGCCTTTATGGCAGCTCTGCATGCCATGGTACTGAAGACATGATCGTATATCTCGGTATCGTCTTTTATCCTGCCAACAGAGAGCAGGTCAGATACTATGTCATGTACCACATCAGGACTTTCCATCCTGCCAAATATCGTAGGCACAGTAGTAACTACATAGGTATCAGGACCAAATTCTGATATGCTGAAACCCACCTCTTCCAGATACGGAACGAACTCCTCCAGAATGATCTTCTCTTTCGGATTTAGTTCCAGCGTCACGGGATTCAGAAGCTCCTGCCATCCCATATCCCTGGAATCCAGCACGCGTTCATACATGACACGCTCATGTGCAGCATGCTGGTCTATCAGCAGCAGTTTCTTCTCCACCTCTGCAACAATGTACAGATCTTCAAACTGGCCCATTACCTTCACATCATCTGCAACGAAAACGGGTTCTTCATCATGGGGAGAGGATGCCAGCCTGGACTGGAGGCGTGCACTTGCTTTGAGCCGTCTTTCAGTATCCTTTGGAGGAGGGTGATAAGGAGTTGGCTCTTCAAGAACACGGGATTCCAAATAAACCTTATTTTGCAACTTATCTTGCAATTTAGATTCATCCTCGTCTTTATCTTCGTACAAGACCTTCTGGACAGGAAAAGGCTTATCCTTAACTTTGATCTCAGGAACAAGATGAGTAGAACTTAGAGCATTCTCCACAGCAGCAGTAACAAAGTCCATGATCTCTTTCTCATGGCTGAGCCTCACTTCGGTTTTACGTGGATGTACGTTCACATCCACTATTCTGGGGTCTATCTCAAGCTTGAGAAAAGCTGCGGGATACCTGCCCTTGGGAAGAAGAGTGTAGTATCCAAGCCTTATGGCGTTACTTATAGCCTTTGAATAAATACTGCGCCCGTTGATATAGAAGGATTGCAGGTCTGAACCGCTGCGGCTGAGTTCAGGCTTGGAGACGTAGCCTGAGATCTTCACAAGTTCATTTTCACATACAACAGGCACCAGCGACCTGGCAACCTCTGCTCCGTGGATGTGCACGATGTTGTCGAACATATTATTGGTAGCAGGAGAACGTAAAACAACCTTGCCTTCGTTCAGGAGAGTGAAAGAGATAACAGGATGGGCTATGGCATAGTTGGTAAGGACTTCCGTAATATGTGCCAGCTCAGTGCGGCTGCTTTTAAGATATTTCCGCCGGGCGGGTGTGCTATGGAACAGGTCGGCCACCTCCACAGTGGTGCCTACAGGAGCACCGACTTCCAATATGGATTTCACACCATCACTGCCTGCCATAACCTTTGTACCCGCCACATCCCGGCTTCTGCGGGTGATGAGGGTAACTTTTGCAACTGCAGCCATCGAGGAAAGAGCCTCACCTCTGAACCCCAATGTACGGACAAGTTCCAGATCATCAATGCTGGTAAGCTTACTGGTAGCATGTTTCTTGAAAGCCATGGATGCGTCCATGTGGCTCATACCGTGACCATTGTCCCGGACAGATATCCTTTTGACACCGGAGCCTTCTATCTCAACTTTGATCTCGGTGGCTCCCGCATCAATGGAATTGTCAAGCAACTCCTTAACTGCCGAAGCAGGTCTTTCTATTACCTCCCCCGCAGCTATCTTGCTGATAGTAGCCTCATCCAGCAGGTGTATCCTGTTGCTGTCCACATCACATAAATCCTCAGCCATATCATTCCCCACTTTCATCCAGTAATTTCTTAAGGCTATTGAGCTTGTTCAGAGCATCCACAGGAGTCAGGGTATTAACATCAAGGGACTTCAACTTCTCCAGTACGGGGTGCTTCACATCTGCTTCCGGAGAACTTCCTCCATCGAAGAGCATGAGCTGGGTATATCTTGCAGTACTCTTACCCTTACCCTTCTTTGGCCTGCCCTCCCGGTTTATGGCGCTCTCACTTTCTATTTCTCTGAGCACTTCCTTTGCGCGGGAAGTGACCGCATGCGGGACACCGGCAAGCCTTGCCACATGAATACCATAACTCCTGTCTGTAGCTCCGGGCACTATCTTACGCAGGAACACCAGATCATCACCTTCCTCTTTCACCGCAATATGCAGGTTCTTTACCCGCTTGAGAGTGCCTTCCAGCTCAGTAAGCTGGTGGTAGTGAGTTGCGAACATGGACCTCACACCCACCTTACTTTTATTATGTATATATTCCACAACAGCCTTTGCGATACTATAACCGTCGTAAGTGCTCGTACCCCTGCCGATCTCATCCAGCAGCACCAGGCTCTTGGGAGTGGAATTGTTAAGAATGTTGGCAAGCTCCACCATCTCAACCATGAAAGTGCTTTGTCCGCTGGCAAGGTCGTCAAAGGCTCCGACCCTGGTAAAGACCCTGTCCACTATACCTATGGAGGCATGGGAGGCAGGTACGAAAGAGCCTACCTGGGCCATTATGACAATGAGCGCGGTCTGGCGCATGTATGTGGATTTTCCTGCCATGTTGGGACCGGTGATGAGCAGGAACTGATTATCCTCACAATCGATCTCAGTGTCGTTGGGCACGAAACCGCCCGGAACGGTACTTTCCACCACAGGATGCCGTCCATCCCTGATGAGTATCCTGCAATCACTGGTAACTGCCGGCCTGATAAAGTTATTATGCACAGCCACTTCAGCAAGGTTCACCAGCACATCGAACTGCCCTATGAGAAAAGCTGCCCTCTGCAACTGCTTTGAGTATGAAGCCACAGTTGCATTGATCTCGCTCAGCAGTTCATATTCCAGAGCATGTGCCTTTTCATCTGCATTGAGGATGGAAGTCTCCATCTCTTTAAGTTCAGGAGTGTAGAAACGTTCGGCATTGGCCATGGTCTGCTTGCGGATATAATCATCCGGCACCTGAGAGCTGTTAGAACTGGTAACTTCCAGATAGTAGCCGAACACCCTGTTATATCCCACTTTCAGGGATTTGATACCTGTCCTTTCCCGTTCCTTTTGCTGGAAATCGGCCACCCACTTTTTGCCGTTGCGGGACAGGTCTTTGAGTTTGTCAAGTTCGGCATTGTAGCCGGGCCTGATCATGCCACCTTCCCGCACACTTAGCGGCGGTTCTTCAACTATGGCTTTTCCTATGAGTCCCACAAGAGAGCCAAGTTCTTCAAAATCTTGTAATTCCTCAATTATGTCCCTGACAAGAGTGGAAGAAATATCATCACCCATGCACTGTATCAGCAGAGGCACTGCCTCCAGGGACAGTTTCAATGCTACCAGGTCCCTGGCATTTGAATTGCCATACATGACCCTGCCTACGAGCCTCTCAATATCCTTTACATAAGAAAGATGGGAACTCAGATCGAAACGCACCAGTGTCTTACCGGACAGCTCCTCCACAGCATCCAGGCGTTCATTTATCTCACTTACAGATATCAATGGCTTTAACAGCCATTTCTTAAGCATCCTGCCGCCCATAGGCGTGCTGGTCTGGTCCAGTATCTTAAGCAGGGATATATCATTGCCCTCTCCCCGGACATTATGCACGATCTCAAGATTGCGCAGGGTAATGGAATCCAGGA
Organism: Methanomethylovorans sp.; assembly: GCF_050177135.1. NCBI lineage: Archaea > Methanobacteriati > Methanobacteriota > Methanomicrobia > Methanosarcinales > Methanosarcinaceae > Methanomethylovorans > Methanomethylovorans sp. Next base: position 9,292 of record NZ_JBFXHJ010000013.1, on the reverse strand, counting down.
TCATGAACTCGGATTCGGAATATGTGGACAGTGACTGCACATGCCCCAATTCCCTCATCTGGGTAGTGATGGCATAGTTAAGAGCAGCTCCGGCCGCGGCTATGGCATGAGGCAGGGTATCACAACCCATGCCCTCCAGAGTGGAAACACCGAAATGCTGCTTGAGATGTTCCCTTGCGTTGGTGGTATCGAATGCCATTTCATCGAACTCATGCACTATGACCCTCAGTTCCTCAAGACGCTGCATGAGATGCTCGTTCCCGTAGAGATGCAGCGGAACTATACATTCAGCAGGCAGCATGCGGGCTACTTCACTAGCTATCCTGTCATAAGGTGGCTCATCGATGAACTGAGTAGCCATGAACTCGCCTGTAGACACATCCAGGAAGGACACGCCGAAATCCTCATTCTTTCCTGAGAGCGCCATGAGATAATTGTTAGTGGCATCTGAAAACATGGAAGGGTCTATGGCTGTGCCGGGCGTTACCACGCGTACAACACCCCGTTTCACAACGCCTTTGGCTAATTTGGGATCTTCGAGCTGCTCACATATGGCAACTTTGTAGCCTTTCCTGATGAGGCGCGGCAGATATGTATCAATGGCATGATACGGTATGCCTGCAAGAGGCATGTTCTTGCCGTCCTCTCCTTTGCCCCGGGTGGTGAGAGTGATCTCCAGCTCCCTGGCAATGGTCTTCGCGTCCTCCCCGAAAGACTCGTAAAAATCCCCCATCCTGAAAAAGATCAGGGCATCGCTATACTCTTTCTTTGCCGTATAGTACTGGTGCATGGCAGGGGTCATCTTGCTCATGGTGCTGTGGTTTATCTGTGTGGTACTATTTTTGTGTTTGCATGGGAGACGGATGAAAAGGCAATGTGACTATTTGATTTATAAAAAATGTGATTTTTTATGCTTAGTCAATATGGAGTTGATGTCAAAGGAAAGAGTGATTTTTTTTTCATATATAAAATTGATTTGGAATCAAGTTAAATATATAACCTTTAACAAATATTCTGCTTTGTGTAAGGGGTTCAGAGATCTTGACGGAACACTTGAACCCCCTACTGCCCAGAGGCAAGGTCATAGTTTGTTTTGATATTGCTTAAAACTTACGTCTTCTTGCCTCTGGAGTAACTGAAATGAGGTAAGAAAATGAAATTGTTTCAAAGAATTAGAGTAACTTCGCTTTTAATAGCGATAGTGATGCTGGCGACATTATTTGTGCCGGCGGTGAGTGCAAAGGCTGATGCTCTCATCGAGGAAGAAAAATCAGAAAATAACACTCTCGATGAAATGAGCATTAACTATACTACAGCCCAATTGCAGAACATGTACAAAAAATATAATGTCACTGATAATGACTTAAAATTTGCAAATGATGAGTTACCCAACTATTTAGAGGGTACAATTCTTGATAGCGATTTAAGGGTGATAGCAAGTGAGACTGGCGAAGCTCCAGAAAACCTAAAACAAGGAGAAGATTATGATATTCTCATCACTGAGAAAGAAATGGTGCGTATAATGGAGAGTGCAAGAGATAAGTACATCCAAAAGTACGGTGTAGATCCAAACAATCCAAAAGTGGATGTTGTTAATGGTATTGCTCTTCCTAAAGAAGAAGCAAAAAAGCTTGTTATAAATGATCAAGCATCAATAGACAGTGAAAATCCAGTATTCACCTCTGAGAATTCATTGATACATAACGAGGATTTTGCTATGACATTTCAGCATGTTTATAGAAATCCTCGAAAAATTAACGGCAATATAGAGGTGCACATTTTTCCTGCAAAGGATAGCAGTCATAAACCAATTGAAGCATATTCTCAAGATACAACAAATGCCTTAAGCAGATTCCAAGCTTTTAGCGTCACAATGACTCGCTTTTGGCATTATAATTTTTGGGATGCAAGTGACACGGGCTCTACAACTTCTAGTGTGCTTCTTAACGACCTTGAAGAAGATACTACTTGGGTGATAGATAACAATAATGATATTGTAGTTGGCTGGGTAAAAAGTATGGACAATAATGGAAGAGCTTGGAGGCCTGGTTCATTTTCGGTTTGTGGAACTACAGCAGCAGGTCTTGATTGGCCACACGACAGTATAGTTCAGCACGAAGTATCTCATAATTTTGACGCAAATGATCATTATACTGTGGACTGTATCATGGACTATGAAGATGCCTATTCAGGGGTAGATACCTGGTGCTATGATTGCAGAAATATTGTAAGGAATGGAATACTAAATTGAAACTTTAGTTGATATTTAGAATTGCAAAGAGGATGATTTGCACTTTAAACATCATCTTCTATTTATTTCGAGGCATACATGGAGCATAAAAATAGAGATTTATACAATGCTGGATTAGTAATCCTCATTTTAATAAGCCTTTTAACGATCATGCCTTTTCTTTTTGCAGGCCCCCCGGTGTCACTCTATTCGATTCAGAATGGGGATTCTATTAACCATACGATTAGTATTGAAATTGTCAGCTTGAATAAGATTCCCATACATAAAGATGAATATCATCTAGCACCTATGGAGAACGTGGTCACGGACAAAAGTATGCTTTCGCTGTTATATATACCACTTATAGGAGACAAATGCACTATAAAAACCACCCTTGATTCCAACTCACCTGAAATAAGAGAGGTATCTTTAGGCATCTGGGAAATGCCATATATTTCCATAACCAATTCAACAATTTACATTGACTATATGGTTGTTTAGGCCTCGCCGATAAGCTGTAAGAATCATTGAGGATGGATTTCTCCCCCCCTCAATATTCTATCGCAATATCCTTCTCGAAAAGCCCCTTGATCTCCATGCTCAGACCTGATTCCAGAAGTTCCGATTCTTCTGTGAGAGTATCAAAATGCTTCTTTTCCGTATCAAGATCATTCTCTGTGGTCTTCAGCATGTGCTCATCACGGGAGATCTGCTGCACAAACTGCTCTTTGTCCCTGTAGACACTCATGCTGTTCAACTCGTTCATTGCACTTTCAAGCTGCAAGGAATGATCTTTTCTATGTTCTCTCAGGGATGACAGGTCTTTGGAACTATGCAGCTTATCCACCTGCTGCAGGGCTTTCTCGCACATCTGGTCCTTAAGACCAAGACTGCCGTTCTCTACCCTGAATTTGACCTCGGCAAAAAAGGACTCCAGATCATGCTCAAGAGCAGAAGCTGGGTCATGTGTTATCTTTTCAAGGATCTGCCTGTGCTCAGTAGAGAGCACGCATATCTCGCTCTTGTCCTGCTTTTCCATTCTGGAGAACACCTTGGACAAAGGAGAGAATATTCTCTGGATATCGTGGTCTGTATTCGATAATTGCTCTTTGAGAGTGTTGACATCAGCCTCAAGTTGTTTTGCCCTTTCAAAATCCCTGCTGTTTTCGAGTTCATTGAGCCTGTTTTTAGTATCCTGCATATCTTTTTTGATTGAATCTACCCTGGATCCAAGATGCTCGATCCTGGTATGACTATCCTGGATCTGCACCTGTATTTTCTTATAGTTTCCAATCTCTTCAGAGAACTTATCGAAGGAATCCTGCCTATCCTTCTTGTCCCTGACAGGTACGAATAGTTCATCCACCTGGTCTTCAATGCTTGCTAAGGTTGATATGATCTTTTGCGATTCCGCAGGATAGATGGCTTTAATATAAAGCTGGCTTCTGTGTGTGTTATCCCGCACAGTTTTAAGTGCAGATTTCGCATTTATGCAGAATTCGAAGGCATTTTGAATAGAATCATCCTCCGGAGGCTTCACCTTTTCAGTGATCGATCGCAGGTTATTGGCAATATTGTCCCTGTTGGCATCTCCTACCTTTTCCACTCTCTTGTTAGCATTTTGAACAACCTCGGCAGAAAGGAGGCTTTCTATGACCTCGGGTATCTCATGGAGAGTGAGATCGATATCTTCATATTTCCTGCGGATGAAAGGCTTAATTTCATTGAACTCTTTTTCAGATTCATCTGAGATGAATCGGAGAAGGTCATTTATTTTTATCTTGACCGGATGATCTTCATTTGTTTTCTTTCCGAAAAGCTTGTCAATGAATTTCATATTCTAACCAAAAAACGCAATCTCTCTTTAAAAGTCTATGGATAGCGCAGATGAATGATAATAGAAATCTAATTAAAAAAAGAAAAAGTCTGATCGTAGATCAGAAGAATTTAGATGCAAGAGAAGACTTTACGTCACAGCTTTCAAGGAATTCGCAATCGTTGCACAGAGGTGTCTGTTTTCTTTCCGGCAGAAAGCCTTCTTTGATCTTTTTAATGTTGCTGCATACCCCAAGTACCTGCCTTCTGTCGTTTGCTCTGATCTTTGATGGTCTTATGCAGCCTGATCTGGAATAAATGACTATGCCACCGTCAATAGGCTTGTTGTGAATATCCTGCACAAGCATAGAGAATGCAGCCAGATGAAGCCTGTCATCTGCCCATATCCCATATTCAGGACACTTTCCTGTCTTAATGATCACAGGAGCGGGTGAACCTTCGAAGTTGACCATGCCGGCGGGCATACCGGAAACTTTCATTTTAGATCCATATAGCACGGGTTCCAGTTCCATGCCGTACAATGCTCTTACAAGCGGCATGCTGTGTGTATCTTTCAGCATCTCCCCCATATTACAGGAAACATCTTCAATACAAGCTTGTAAGTTATCAATAGCTTCCAATATGGTTGACTCGGAAACACCCTCAAGTTCAGAGGCATATATAATGTTTAATTCAACATGTATTTCATTGAATACACTTTGTATTGTGTCTATCATACCATCGGCTTTTGACGAAAAATGTTCCAGCAACTGGGGATATCGTAAACCAAATTCTTTAAGAAAAAGATGCTCAACATAAGAAACATCATCATTAGTCCTTTTTTTCTGAGAACGCTTTGAATAGTATACTTTTCGTGGGCATTTGAGATATAATGCTATATCAGAAACGTTCGTATTATGTTCATTTTTATTGAGAGACATACATTTCTAATTAAAGGTTGTTTTAATATAAATATCTAAATATGTTTTGACTGCTTATTTGTTTCTCTTCGTCAATCAACGATTGGGCATTCGTTAAATATATATAATTATGTCTCATTTAGAATATGAAATGGCTGACAATGCTTCTCGCGAGAATATACGCCAACGTCTTGCTGAAAAGATGGCAGGCGAAATAACACTTTCAGAGAAACCTGGGGAAGCTTTGAAAAAATGGAGGCTTAACTTCGAGATACCCCAAACAGACCTGTCAAGCTATCTGGGAGTATCCCCCTCCGTTATAAGCGATTACGAAAGCGGAAGAAGGAAATCTCCTGGTACGCTCATAGTAAGCAGGATCGTAGAGGCGCTGCTGGAAATAGACTCACAGAATGGCGGACAGAAGATACATTCCTATGAAAGTATACTTTTCTCAGATAACACTTCAAGAGCTGTCTACGCAACCTATGAATACACTTTTCCCATGCAGCTTGCAAAGCTTGCAAGCCTTATAGAAGCTGATTTTGTAAACAGGGGCATAGAAAAACCGCTTTACGGTTTCACCGTCGTTGACAGCAAGAAAGCTATTCTCGAACTTTCTTCCCATGAGTTCCAGAAACTTTATGGATGGAGTACCGAGAGAGCCATGATCTTTACTAAGGTAACCACCGGAAAATCTCCCCTTGTAGCCATAAGAGTGACGAACCTCAAACCCGGTGCCGTAGTGATACACGGGCTAAGGGGCAATGAGGTTGACCCCATGGCAAAGAAGATGGCAGAGATAGACAGATTACCGCTTTTAGCCACAACGATGGACATTGATCAATTGATCGAAAATCTTAAAAAATATAGCCAGTACCACGTAATGGAATGACATTTACATAAAAACTATCGGTGAAAAGAAATGAGTGCAGGGATAGTCTCATACGGAGCCTATATTCCAAGATATAGGATCAAAGTGGACGAGATCGCCCGAGTTTGGGGCGACGACGCTAACAGCCTGAAATCAGGTCTGATGGTACATGAAAAATCAGTACCTGATTTCGATGAGGACACAGCCACGATTGCAGTGGAAGCCGCAAGATATGCAGTAAAAAGATCAGGCATAAACGCCCAGCGAATAGGTGCAGTGTATACCGGGTCAGAGAGCCACCCCTATGCTGTCAAACCTACAAGTACCATAGTCGCAGAGGCAGTGGAAGCTACCCCCGTTCTAACAGCTGCGGATTTTGAATTTGCCTGCAAGGCCGGAACTGCCGCAATACAGACTTGCATGGGACTGGTACAATCAGGAATGATCGACCTGGGGCTGGCAATAGGAGCTGACGTTGCGCAGGGCGCACCAGGGGATGCACTGGAATACACTGCAGCTGCAGGGGGCGTAGCCTTCATTATAGGCAGCAAAGAATCCGAATTCTTAGCGGTCATTGAGGACACATATTCCTTTACCACTGATACACCTGACTTCTGGAGGAGGGAAGGTATGCCATACCCTGAACATGGCGGACGTTTCACCGGTGAGCCCGGATACTTTAAGCATGTCACACACGCTGCAAAAGGACTTATGGCTAAAATGGGAACAAAACCAGGAGATTATGATTATGCAGTATTCCACCAGCCAAATGGTAAATTCCCCTCCCGTGCAGCATCCATCCTGGGCTTCACTAAAGAACAGATCAAGCCCGGCCTTGTCGTGCCAAAGCTTGGAAATACCTATTCCGGATCATGCATGATGGGGATCGCAGCGACGCTGGACCAGGCAAAACCCGGAAACAGGATCTTCGCCACTGCTTTTGGATCAGGTGCCGGCGGAGACGCGTTCAGTTTTACTGTCACGGATAAGATAGAAGAGATACGCAACAAGGCACCGACTGTGATGGAACTTCTGGCAGATCCGATATATGTGGATTATGCAACATATGCCAAGCACAAAGGTAAGATCAGACTGGCATGAGGTGAAAAAGATGAGAGATGTAGCGATCATTGGTGTAAAGACCACCAGGTTTGGAGAGAACTGGGATGTTTCTCTGAGAGATACAATAACTGAAGCCGGTGTCGGTGCCCTGGAAGACGCGAGGGTCACCGGAGAAGAGATAGATGCCATCATAGTAGGCAATATGAGCGGTGGTCAGTTCATTGAGCAGGAACATATCGGAGCCCTGATAGCAGACTATGCCGGACTGGCAAAGGAACTTCATGTACCGGCCACCCGAGTGGAAGCGGCCTGTGCTTCCGGAGGATTGGCACTGAGACAGGGTATCCATGCAGTTGCATCCGGACTTGAGGATATAGTAGTGGCTGCTGGCGTAGAGAAGATGACAGATATATCCTCTACAAGCGCATCCACTGCCCTTGCAGCTGCTGCTGACAGGGAATGGGAAGGCATAATGGGTGCAACTTTCCCCGGGCTCTATGCTATGATAGCAAGGCTGCACATGCACAAGTACGGCACCACCAGCGAGCAGCTGGCTCAGGTGGCAGTAAAGAACCATGCTAACGGTGTCCATAACCCCATAGCACAGTATCGCAACAGGATCAGTGTGGAAGATGTGCTCAGATCCATTATGGTGGCAGATCCGCTGCATATATTCGATTGTTCACCTATCACAGATGGTGCATCAGCGGTCATACTGGCACCTGCTGACATTGCCCACAAATACACTGACACCCCCATTTATGTGAAGGCCACAAGCCAGGCCAGTGATACCATCGCTCTCCACGACCGCAAGGATATCACAACCCTCGCAGCTTCAGTGGAAGCGGGCAAGAGAGCCTTCAAAATGGCAAAACTCACACCTAACGATATAGACTTAGTGGAAGTGCACGACTGCTTTACCATTGCAGAGATATGCGCTATAGAAGACCTCGGCTTTGTTAAGAAGGGAGAAGGAGGCAAGTTCACCGAAGAAGGCAATACGGCTATAGGCGGCAAGATACCGGTGAACACCTCAGGCGGACTTAAAGCATGTGGACATCCTGTAGGCGCTACTGGCATCAAGCAGGCTGTGGAAATAGTCGAACAGCTGCGTGGGGATGCAGGAAAGCGGCAGGTCGATGGCGCCGAGATCGGTATGACACACAATGTCGGAGGTTCGGGAGCCACTGCAGTAGTACACATATTTTCGAGGGACAGGTGATCACGATGTCAGTACCGAGATTCTGGAGAAAACAGGTGGCAAGGTATAACCTGATAGGCACTCACTGCACTAACTGTAAAACTTACTACTATCCACCCCGTAACATGTGCCCTAAATGCCGTCGTGACGGAAAACTTGAGAACTTCAAGTTCAGTGGGAAAGGAGAGGTACTTACCTATACTGTGATCCACACTGCGGCAGAAGGCTTTGAGAAACAGACCCCTTATGTGCTTGGTATCGTGAAACTGGAAGAAGGGCCAAGCCTTACCAGCCAGATAGTAGCTGACCCAGAGGACATGAAGATAGGTATGAAAGTAAGGCCTGTGTTCAGGAAGCTTGGCGAGAGCAGTGAGAAAGGTATGATATACTACGGCACCAAATTCGTACCTGAGTGAAATGATAGAGATAGAAGTCAAAGCCCGGGCAAGCCACAGGTTCCTCCGTGAAAGGCTTGCAGCCATAGGCGCAAAACCAGAAGGTATCCAGGAACATCTGGATACCTACTATAACTCTCCAGTGAGGGATTTTTCTACTACTGACGAGGCACTGAGAATACGCTCTGTGAATGGAAGATCGGTGCTCACATACAAAGGAAAGAAACTTGACTCCGTTTCCAAGACACGTCCGGAGTTAGAAACCGAAGTAGATGGCGACAGCGCCCGAAGTATCCTTATAGCCCTGGGTTTTTTTGAATCGGGCGTGGTAAGCAAGAAAAGGGAAGTCTTCAGTTACCAGAATATGACCATTGCCCTTGACTCTGTAGAGGGGCTTGGTGAATTCATAGAGGTCGAAAAACAGGCCGACTGTAATATTGAAGGACACTGTGATGAAATATTTGCTTTCCTTGAAGAATTGGGTATACAGAAGGAAGATTCCATCAGAACCTCTTACCTTGAGATGGTGCTGGAAAGAAACAGATAAAAAAATTGCTGACAGGTACAGTCAGATCTGCACCTGTTAACAACTTACGTTTGTGATCAGATTTCACTATTTTTTAGTGTTTTATCTCACAACTGATCCTGGCTTCATTTCTTTATCGGGGGTCAGAAGAGACACACGTTCTCCTGCATCGGCTGCCAATAGCATACCCTGAGACTCCACACCGCACAGTTTCGCAGGCTGGAGATTGACAAGCACATTGACGACCTTACCAACAAGTTCTTCAGCCTGAT
>NZ_JBFXHJ010000012.1:0-25309 GCF_050177135.1 Methanomethylovorans sp. | reverse complement strand
TGTCATCAGTAAGGATCAGACCTTCTTTCAGCTTGTAAGCTTTCATAGCATCAAGCATTCCATCTAGTTCTCTTTTTCTGGTATCCGTGTTTTCAAGACTTTGAGTCACCTGTATAGCTTCTGTTATGTTGTATCCATCCCTTATAACAAAATCACACTCTTTATTCTCTTTGTGATAGTACACTTCTTTGGATTCCCTTTTCAGCTCCATGAACACAGTGTTCTCAAGGATTCTTCCATAGTCCTCTGATGTCCTGAAGCCCAGAATTCTTGCAATAGCAGTGTCTGTAAAGTAGACTTTCTTATTGGAATAAACTTGTACTTTAAGGGAAGTGGAGAATCTTGGTAAAAGATATGCAAGGTAACTGTTCTCGAGATACTCAAAGTATTCTTTTATTGTTGTTGCACTGGAAAGGCCAGTCAGTTTCCTGATATTGTTGTAACTTATCTCCTTTGCTATGTTTGATGCTGCAAAGAAGACTGTTGTTTTCAGTGCTTTTTCGTCTTTGAGATTGTATCTTGTAATTATGTCGCGGTAGAGTATGTTCTCATACAATGTCTTGACGTATAATTCATCCCTATTCTTCACAAATTCAGGTATTCCGCCGACATCAATGTACTCGTTGAAGTGTCTTTTTATTGTACTTTTTTCTGTGGTTGTCAGTACTTCCGGGATTGGCAGCTCATATTTCTTAAAATGCAGGAACTCTTTGAATGAATATGGATATAATGAATAGCTCAGATGCCTGCCCGTCAGGTGGGTTCCCATCTCACGGCTCAGCATGCTTGCGTTCGAGCCGGTTACATATACCTTCTTTCCGTTGTCATGGAGTCGTCTTACGAATCTTTCCCAACCCTGTATGTTCTGTATCTCATCGAAAAAGTAGATATTTTTCTCACCGTACAGTTCGGTCAGAAGTTCCTGCATCAACTGAAAATCAGCTATTGTGAAGTCAAAGAGCCTCTCATCATCAAAATTTACAAAATAGCTTTCATGAAGATGGTCTTTCCTGATTTCGTTCATGAGTGTTGATTTCCCTGCTCTTCGAAGCCCGGATACTATAACGATAAGATCAGACCTTTTTTCTTTTATCTCATCCAGCATCTCCCTTTTGACCAGCTCTCTCACATCTTTTATCTGATCATTCTGCTCTTTTAGCAGGGTTTTTAGTTTCTCTCTGTCCATATTCCATACTGGTTGTTCTTTGTTTATATACATTTGGTTTAATAGGCCAAATAATAAGCAGTTTATTTGGTTTAGCAAACCAAGTTAGTTAAATGGTGTTGATTTTTCTGTGGTTTGTAGTTATAACGTTGAATATAATGCTTCTTAGAAGAGGTCAAAAAGCTGGAAGGTGACTTTGGCGTGCAGTTCTAGGTGCTTCAACGCAAAGAACTTGATCCTTTTCACGAGGACCATCTGGGTGTGCTGGCGCGGATGTTCCTGGATGAGGAAGAGGCTTAAAGGCAGTAAAACAGATCAAAGAGGTGATTACACCTCTATTTTTGAAGCAGACACTTCCAGATGGGTTTTACAGATTTTTCTTTACAAATGTTTGTATTTCATACAGGAATACCTTATAAATTTTCCGTACAGTTAATTAGTTTGTCAATTATGTTTTCTTTCAATTCTATTGTGCTTTTAACTTTTTCTAATGGAAATGCAAATGTAATGATTGATTTAGAGTTGTTGTAATGCCCATTGGGAATATCGGAGAAATCTCTCATTGTAGAAATATCATCATTCAGCATGTTCTTTTCTTCTGGCTTATCTATCCAGAACCATTTTTTTGAGAGCCATCCTTCAAATCTAAATGACTTTGGATTATGTGGTACAATTATTCCTGCAACGATAAGAGGAACATTTTCCTGCATTTTAATATCTTTGCAACCGCCACTGTACCGTAAAAAGAGACTTATAAATAAAATTTGATCAGGCTCTGTACCTTCAATTTCTTGTTCAAGAGCATAAGCTCTGCAGAAATATGAGGGTATCCATGATTCTGGATTCAGTAAAGACCTACTTTGTTCATATACTGCTGTATTTCCATTAAATGTAGTGTATCTACTTTCTCCCATCAAACGATCGCAATCTCTTAACAAAGAGGCAATTTCAGAAAAAAATCCATTCATATTTTCAAAAGATTGGTTTAGTTGCTGGTTAAAATCTGTGCTTTCCATGTTTACCTCCTCATATGGTAATTGTAGCTGATTTTTGGGAGCATCCTACTAAAATTGTATTCTTTAATGCCTTTATCTTCAATATAATTATAAGTTATTTGTGAAATGATAACCGAAAAACCATATCTTAGATGACTGTAATCTTCAATCTCGGATATATATGAATATTTAGAGGAATCAAAGTCCATCTTATTAAATCCACTGAACCTTGAAAGTTTCTTGGCTTGCAAGACGTCTTTTATATGTGCTATTATCCTATTTTTTGTTTTATCTTCAAAATCAAAAATATTGGTGTTAGTTGCAATGTGCTCAATCTTCCACCAAGGTAGCCAGTATAAAGGGAGTTTTGCCGGTTCTTTATAATTTATATTTGTCCTGTGTTTCTCAATAAACTCATTAGCAGAATCATAAAGTGAACTTCTTGGTATAGTATCATCAGCTGTGACATAAATAAGAGCCTTTGAAACAATTTGCTTCCCCTCCAAGAAACCAAATTGTGTGTATAATTCTTGTTCTTCTATTATCCTCAGTTCTTTTGCTAATTGATCTGTAATCTCATCTGTATCGTAGTTTGCTTCTGAGGACTTTCCAGAGCTATATTTTGCTTCAATCAGGATTAAACTACATTTATTCTCTGGATGCTGAAGTATAATCAAAACATCTGGTTCAGTGTGCGTTTTTCCTGTTTTAATCCTAGGCCAGAAAATGTATTCCTCTGAAACGACAGGTTCAGAAGTATCTAATTGGTCATTAGAATCAAAATGCATTGATTCCTTTAAAATATATTTTAATAACTCATCAAAGTTCAAAAAAGAACAACATCCAAATATGTCTGATGTAAGAAGGTCTTCTGAATTTATGTTTGTCAACTTATTGTTTATTTCAGAGAATGTCATATTGAATCTTTACTTTGTATTAAGTTTTGGGTGAAGTTATTTACTTATATATTGCTATGGTGGTTCTTCAAAGTTTTCTTCAATACGTTCCAGCGGCATTCTATTAAATAGACAGTTTTAAGAAATATAACTCTATTGAAATAAAAAAGAGAACTTATGCATGTGAAAAAAGGGCTATATAGAAACCCTCCGTTTCCAAGAGAATTGCAAATTAGTACTTTTTTATTATAATGCACTATCTACTGCCTTTTTGTGGCGCTTCAATGCGCAAGTGTGAATCCTGTCAACAAGTATATATCATAGAAAAACACTATATGTAGTATAACCGCTACATATATCTTAATTGACTTAAAGAGGTACCAATATGAGACGCAAAACAATAGCAATACTTGCAATAGCGCTCCTTACAGGGTTGGCTGCAACTGCCATGGTAAGCGCTGAGACTCCTCTTGTGCAGCGTGCTTCAGGTTATGCTGGAGCTTTTTGCAACTGGGGCACAGGAGGCAATGGATATGGTCCGGGTTACTGCGCTGCGTACGCAGGTCAGGAACTTACAGTAAAGACCGCAGAAGAAGCTCTTGTGATAGCCAAAGAGCAGATCTCAGCCGATGTAACAGAAAATGACATTTACCAGATGGGCAGATGGTGGGTAGTCTATTATACTGTAGATGACACTGCCAGGCAAGGACGTATCGATGCATATACAGGTGAAGTTATTCCAGACTTTTTCGCCTCACAGTATGCTCCCGGCCAATACAGGCAGAGAATGGGCAGGGGCTATGGCATGATGGGTATGTGGAGATATTAAACCCATATTCGCTTTTTGAACAGTATGAAGTGCTCTTTAAATCCGAAGAAAGTCATCTGTATTATTGAATAGAGTAATTTATTTAAGGACATATTTATGGGGAGAACTGACAGGTATGATGGGATATTATGGTAGTATGTATGGCGGCCTCTTTGGTTTCCTTATCCAGATATTGGTCATACTTCTCATTGTAGGAGTTGTGGTCATGCTGCTCAGCAAGTCCAATTTTGCAGGCTCAGGTAACAATGAGAGGCTGGTGAAAGTGGAAAAGGACGTGGAAGAGATCAAAAAAGCCGTGGAAGAAATAAGGAACAAACTGAACGAGATCTAATTTTTAGAATGCACTAAGGTATATTCTTCTACTATTAGAGTAACATAATTCCTGGCTTAGAGATGGTCTGCAGATGACCCGATCGCTTGAACAAATAGTACACATCGGCGAGGCTCTCGCCCATCCGGTAAGAATACAATTATTGTACATGCTTTCCGAAAAGGAGAGATATATCTATGAGCTTGCCAAAGATCTGAACCTCTCAAGACAGGTAGTGGACCTTCATCTCAAACGCCTTGAAAAGGCAGGTTTTGTGGAAAGCGACCTGCGACTTGAAGAAAATGATCTGCGTGCAAAAAAATTCTTCAGGCTGAAGGAATTCGATGTGAAACTTTGCACAGAAGACCTGAAGAACATATTCAGTTGATCGGCTTCATGGAACCAGGATCTCACTTATAGCATGGATGACTCCATTGCTGCATTCAATATCCGGCTCTGTTATGTTGGCGGTATCCACCACAATGCCACCATTGTGTTTAATTCTCAGTTCTTTACCGCCTATGGTCCTGAGGGAATCAATGTTCTGGAGATCCTTCAACATGTATTTGCCTTCAACGATATGATAATTTATGATCCCCGTCAAGTATGGAATGTCAGCAAAGGCTTCCTCTATGACCTCTTCAGGTATCACCTCAAAAGCCGATTCCACTGGTGCGAACACAGTAAATGGGCCTGTATTGCTGTATTTGTCTATCAGTCCCAGTACCTCTGCGGCTTTAAGCAGGCTCTGAAAAGACCTTTTTTCTTGTGCTGTCCGTATTATGTTCTGTAGCTGTGCCATATAATCTCCCTATGATAAAGAGGAAAGCTTCTGACATAAAGTTTGCGTGATAGATCATCCCATCGAAAAGCATAAGAACCCATTTCTTACCTTATATCAATGTGGTGACCATAAATCGTATTATCAAAGCAGAGGGTCTTGTCAAAAGATACGGTGAACTCACGGTAGTTGATGGCGTAAGTTTTTATGTGGAAGAAGGGGAAATGTTCGGCTTCCTTGGTCCCAACGGTGCAGGAAAGACCACCACCATGAAAATGGTTCAGTGCGTTTCACCTAAAACATCTGGTAAACTTGAGGTCTTTGGGATGGATGTATCTGAGCATCCACGTGAAATTAAAAAAGACATGGGTGTCGTTCCTCAGGAGAACAACCTGGACCCCGATTTTACTATGTACGAGAATCTCAGGAACTATTCCCGATATTTTGACATTCCTCCGAAAGAAGCAGATAAACGCATAGAAGAACTTCTTGATTTTATGCAGCTTCAGGACAAAAAGCACTTCATGTCAGAATCCCTCTCAGGGGGTATGAAGCGCCGTCTTGTGCTTGCAAGGGCCCTCTTGAACAATCCTCGGCTGATAGTGCTTGATGAACCTACTGTAGGCCTTGATCCCCAAGCCAGGCATCTTATATGGGATAAATTGCGGTCTCTTAAAAAAAGAGGTGTCACCATTGTACTTACAACGCATTATCTGGATGAAGCGGAAAAATTATGCGACAGGCTTGTAGTAATGGATTATGGAAAAATAGTCGTAGAGGGTGAGCCTGTGCAGATAATAAAGGATCACATTGGCACTGGTGTGGTGGAAGTTGATAACCACCCTCAAATTGTGGAATGCCTACAAAAAAGTGGGTCCAGCTACGAGATAATGGGAGATATCATAGTGATATATACGAATGACCCAATGCATATTGCGGACCAGCTCAGCATGGAGTGCTCTCTGGATAAAATAACCACCAGAAAAGCCACTCTTGAAGACGTGTTCCTTAAACTCACAGGCAGAAAACTGAGGGAGTAACTATGTCCTACTTGCAATACTTCCAGATTCCGGAACTTGACAGAAGGCTCTTAAAGGTCTGGCTAAGGAACAAGGATGTTTTCATGAAGAACATTAAACTTAATTTCCTGCCACCTTTCCTTGAACCCATACTATACCTGGTGGCAATGGGATTCGGGCTAGGAACATTCGTGGATGACATCGGTGGCGTGTCCTATGCACAATTTATAGCTCCCGCCCTTATAGCAGTGTCTGTGATGTACGCTTCTTTCTTTGAATGTACCTATAGTTCTTATGTAAGAATGTATTACCAAAAGACATTCGATGCCATTATAGCTACTCCTCTCATTATTGAGGATGTGATCGCTGGAGAATTGTTCTGGGGAGCCACTCGTAGTACTATAAATGCCTTGGTAATGGTACCTGTAATAGCAGCCTTTGGGTTGATTGATCTGAAGTATGCTCTGCTAATTATTCCCTTTGCTTTTTTGGCAGGATTGCTCTTTGCCTGTATAGGCATGTGCTTTACGGCATTGACACCAAACATTATGGTTCTTGAATATCCGGCCCTGTTGTTCATTACTCCAATGTTCCTGTTCAGCGGAACATTTTTTCCTCTGGAAGTGCTGCCGGAACCCATACAATACTTTGCCTTTGCCTTCTTACCACTCACCCATATCGTAAGGGTCATACGGTCCATTGCTTATGGTTCTTTAGAATTGTCCCTGCTATCAAGCCTGTTATGGATATTCATGGCATCGTTGCTTTTTTTTGTATTGTCCATGAATCTCATGAAGAAAAAACTGATCGTATGACAAATTGTTGAAAGCGATATATTGAATTAATAATATGATATTTGGTATACGATGAATAGATTTATCCTGCTCATTGCCTGCTTCCTGGCAGTAGTTCCCCTATCAGGGTGCATAGACGAATTGGTGCCTTTGGAGAAAGTATCTGAGTCACCTGATTCCTCGATGTATGAGTTTGACGTGTTTCTCAATGGAAGCCAGCTCAATGGCAGTTTTGCAAGGACAAGCACTTTTTATCTGTCTACGAATTCCAGTGCAAAAGTTGTAAACATGATCGATAATGAGTCATTATTGGATATCATGCCTCTGGAGGACATTACAAGAACGGATGATGAAATACTGTCAAACATAGTGGTCATAGCTGATTATGCTAATAATACCAGTTCCTCTATAGATATTTTTCAGAACTATTCAACAGAGCAAAAAGTATCATCTTTAAACTATACTATCTCTGAAAAAGTGATAAAGGGACAAAAACATATCTACCTTAACTTCAGCGAATCCATAAGAGGTTATGTGGCATATACAATGGCTGTGCCCACCGGCCAGAATTTCCTCCACATTTCTCAGGCACCATCAGTAGTTCGTATAGTACTTCCTGAAGGCTACACTACAGGAAATTCATTAGTAGGCAGGGCAAGACCAGACCCACAAGACATATATTATGATGAAAAAGGGCGGATGAATCTGGTATGGTATAATATGGGTACAGAGAAAAGTTCTGTAGTAGGCATGTTCGAGACCCTATTCAAAACGGAGATCCAAACACCTCCCAATACAATAAAGCTCATAGCAGTGAAGTTCTACAAGGATTCGGCACCCGGGCATCTACTTGTTGCCGGAGTGATATTGACTTCTCTTGCTTTGATAGTGATCACAGATTATCTCAAAAAAAGAAGAAAATTAAGAAAACTGCGTGAAGAGATCGAAGCCGAAGCGAAGGGAAAAAAGCCACAGACATAGTTCAATGTTCCGGGCATGATTATATGTTTATTTCCATTCCATCGAATCCCAGTGGTAATTCTCTGGAGGCTATCTCATGTGGTGCAAAATAGTGGCTCAGATGAGTAAAAACCACTTTTTTTGCTCTGATCTCTATGGCAAGGTCTAGTGCCTCTTCAGAATTCATATGTTTTTTTACTTCTACAGTTGGCGGTACTATTGCATCGGCGATGAGAATATCAGGGTTCACTATGAGTTCAAGACTCCTGGCAGAGATGTTGCGTTGTGTATCCCCTGTGATAACCACTTTTTTCTGACCTTCTTTTATTATTACCCCAACAGGTCTTTTAGCTGGCGGATGCACCACTTCGAAGAGTGTGAATTCCAGGCCTATTAGCAAAAAAGGAGTGTACATTTTCACTTCGTGACGTCGGGGGTGCATGTAGTGCAGATATTCCAATATGTAATCCAGAGTCTCTTTTATTCCATATACATCCACGTTGTACTGTACTCTGTGGAACTCAGCAAAACCTGCAAAATGATCATAATGCGTATGTGTCCATATCACACCATCAACATGCCGGACACCATTATCAAGCAGCTGAGAACGTAGGTCCGGACCTGTATCCACAAGCACCTTTCCTTTTTCCGACTCTACGAGGATAGAAAATCTTGTTCTCTTGCTGCGCCCACCGTTTTGAGCATCAGTACAGGTTGGACATGTGCATCCTATTACAGGAGTGCCTGGAGCATCACCTGTTCCCAGAAGAGTGATCTTCATGTGTATTAGACCTGATCGGAATATTCATCTGTTTTCATAACGGCCCTTTCATTGAACGCATCAACTGCATTGATCATATCCTGCTGTGTTAGCTCGGTCCTTTCCTCTATAAGGGCGGTGAGCACACTTTCCCTTATGACCATCCTCAGATCGGATCCACTGTATCCTTCGGTGAGAGCTGCTATCTCAGAGTTATCATATTCACCTGGGATGGGTTTTGTGATTATATCGAGGATACGTATTCTCATTTCTTCATCCGGCAACGGGAAGTTCATGATCTCATCAAATCTTCTCCAGGCTGCAGAATCCAGCATCCGTGGATGGTTCGTAGCTGCCATGAGCAATACTCCGTCCCTTGTGAGACTTATGTCATCAATGGCCTTGAGCAGGGTATTGACAGCTCTCTTCAAAGCTGCATGTTCATCAGAGGTTCTTGTCTTGGCAACAAAATCAAATTCATCAATGAAAAGGATACAGGGGTTAAGTCTTTTTGCAAGAGCGAACACTCTGTCTATGTTCTTTGCAGTTTCTCCGAGATACTGATCAGTGATCATGGAGAGCTTTACCTCAACAAAAGGTATTGCAAGACGTTCGGACATTGCCCTTGCAACACTTGTCTTGCCAGTACCCGGTGGGCCCACCATGAGGATCTTTCCGATGTCGTACAGGCCAATCTTGTTCAGATAATCCCTATATTGAATAGCCTTAACGATCTTCTCGACCTCAGATTCCTGTTCTTTTGTGAGCACCAGGTCCTTCAATGGCTGGACAATATCTTCAGGGGCCTTTATGTGGACAAGTTTAAGCATGTCATCGCCCCCTTCCTCAGCAGCAATGGCATTTATCAGAGACTCGATCCATTCCCTGTCAACTTCTTTAGGTCTTATCTTGCTGCGGGCATCAGCATAATTTGCACCTTCTAACTTCTTTTTCTCATAGTAATATGCCAGACAGGGATTATGCGCTATCTTTTCAAGAGCCCCCTCCCTTTTTTCAAACCATTCAGCAGCTACCTCGAACGCTGTAAGGCGAATACGAAAATCGCGTTCATTTACATCTATAAAAGGCAGTGACCTTATCTCTCCCTTGAGTTCCTTTATCTCAAAGAGTTTTTCGATATCCGAATTAGAAACGGATAGTGGCCTGGGAACTGTTCTTTTTTCCCGGTTCCAGTAGTTTTTCCTCACATTTTTTGGAAGGTCACTTATTTCCAGTTCTGAATATTTGTTAAATATATGGGTGGTAAGCAAAAGCTCAACTATATCAAGGGTTATGTCCGCCATGTTCTAACCGATCAAAAGTGTTCTGTATTTTCAGAAGTCCATCGTTTGGACATCTTATATAAGTGTTCTTTTTAAATAAGCTTTTGTATAATTAAGGATGTGCTGCACAAGTTGTGAGATCAGACTTTCTTTATCTTCCCTTTTACAGGGAAATATATATCGCCGGCTTCCAGTAACCTGGCAATTGTTTTCTCGAGATCGTTTCTATCGATGTCCAATAATTTACATTTCTCTTCCAGTTCGTCTATGCCCAGTTCCCCTCCGTCTGAAATATGCTCAAGTATGATCTTGGAAATGTCTTTGTTACGAGCTTTCTGACCCTTATTTGGTGCAGCACAATATATCTCGCCTACTGGATCGTTGTTCTGAGATATATTACACTGAAAACTCTGTGAATGGATCGTGTGTACAGCTCCATTTGCTTGTATCTTTGCCTGCATCAAAGTACGGGCCTTGACAACCTCATCAAGGTTTTCAGAGGCACTGGTCAATTGTAGCTTTCTTACCTCCAGCCTGGCACCACATCTCTGGCATTGCACGGTCCTGGAAGTGCCAACTTCTATGATCTGTGCATGCATCCGGCATTTAGTACATACTATTACCCCATACATCACAAACACTTCTTATGCCAGCTATAAATACTGTACTGCTCATAAAGACCGAGGATGCACCTTATACGTGAGGCACAAGAAAAAGACATAGCCGGAATAGTTATTATAGAAGATATGTCATTTCCGGTACCTTGGCCAGATTTTCTTTTCATGGCCAATCTGGGAAATCCTGGTTTTATCGTATACGAAGACAAAAAAAATATAGTAGGGTACTCCATCCTTGGAACATTTATGGACAATGCTCATTTGCTCAGCATTGCAGTGCATCCGGAGCACAGAAAACATGGGATAGGCTCATTTTTATTAAAGGCATGTATAGATATTGCCCGATGCTATGGATATGAGTGTATCACTCTTGAGGTCAGGGAAAAGAACCTGAAAGGACAGAAATTCTACCAAGCACATGGCTTCAAGGAAAAAGAAATGGTTCCTGGCTATTATCTTGAGGACAATGCTGTGAGAATGTACCTCAAGATATGATTCATTTTCCATACCTTCTCTGTCTTTTTCTAAAATCCCGAAGGATCCTTAACAGATCTATTTTTCTGAAACCTATCCAGTTAACATCCGTGAAGAACAGCTCTGAATACACAGACTGCCATATCATGAAATCCGACAGATGCTTGCCTCCGGCCCTTATAACAAGGTCAGGTTCATGTTTCAACATGAGATGAGATTCTATGGTCTTTTCGTCAATTTGTTCTGGAGAGATCTTTTTCATTTTTACGTCTTCAAGTATGGTCCTTACAGCCTTTGTGATCTCACTGCGTCCACCAAAATCGATCGCCATATATACCATAAGCTTTGGACCGTTTCTTGTCTTAACAGATTCTCCCGTAGCATTATAGATCTCAAACCCTATTTCTTTGGGAAGCTGTTCCATCAGCAAACTAAGAGGATCCAGCAAACTTTCCATCATTGCTGACCGAAGTTTCTCTTCAGTGTCCAGCACATCCACATATATACTTATAACCTTGATGTGCAGTTCCAGGCACCAGTGAATATATGTTCCTAACTTATCCATCCCCTTCTTGTAAAGCAGATCACTCTCTGATATTACCAGGGTGAGATTTTCAGGAATGGAGTAATTGTTGCGAGAAAGATCTCTGAGGAGATACTTTTCATACACTGAACTTAATATGCTCCTATATTTCATATACCCAGCTTTTTTTATAATTTTCCTTTTTTGTTACTTTGCCGTCGAGACGATCTTCACCACTGAACCATTTTCAAGCTCATGTTTTTCTCCCAGTCTCATCTTTGTCTTTGCATCCACCGCATACAGAAACCTATCACCTATATCCGAATGTACCTTGTATGCAAGCTGATGGGCATTGGATCCTCTTTTCATAAGAAATGCATCAGGCAGCATTTTTCCATGTTTATCTGTCCATTTACCTTCATCTTCCACAGGATATACAACTATCAGATCAAGCAATTCGAATACGGCTTTGTTAATGCATTCCTGAATGCCAGTATTGTGCATTTTATGCAGAAAATGTCGAATGCTCTCAAGTGCTTTCTGCTGGGCAGGACTGAGATCCTGGGAAATAATGGAAAAATCTTTGTCTCCAAGGTCGTAACTGATAGCTCCTGCTTTTGAGGCAGACCTAAGGGCAAGTTCTGCAGCTGCGCTTGTAGGCACTACGATCCCTCCAACAGCTGTTAGTTTCTCTAAGTTCTGAGCAGGTGCAATATCTGCTTTGTTGGCTGCAATTATCATAGGCTTGCTGATCACCCTTATCTTATCACACAGGTCGATTATTTCTTCGTCGGTCCATTTGGTAATGTTATGATCAAGTCTTGTCATCAAAAGCGCTTCGATTACCTGTGATTCCTCAACTCCCGCACCTGCCAGCTGTTCTGCTAATACTCTTTCGATTTTCAGGTTCTCCCCTTGGGTCTTACGGGATAACTTCTGCCAATTACGTTTGAGTATACCTACCATCCACATAGTGATCTCATGGTTGAGGAACTGCACGTCTTCAACAGGATCATGACATCCGATATCGACAGGATTTCCTTCTATATCTGTACAGCCTGCTGCGTCTATTACGTGTATGATGGCCTGAGCCTGCCTGAGGTCATCGAGAAAAGTGTTTCCAAGACCCTTGCCCATATGCGCGTCGGGTACAAGGCCTGCAACATCTATGAGTTCAATGGGTACATACCGTATCCCATCCACACAGTTACCACATCTGTGATCTCGCTCCATGCACGGACATCTTACCCTTACATACGTGACCCCTTTGTTGGGGTGGATGGTGGTAAAAGGGTAATTAGCTATTTCCACATCTGCAAGAGTGGAAGCTTTGAAAAAGGTGGATTTTCCTGAGTTGGGTTTTCCTGCAAGTCCTATGGTCATCGACATAATCTATTAAATTCGCTTGTCAGGATTTAACTTTTTTTAATTACAATTGACTATTACTTCTCACTTTAACATGTCCACCAACAAACTTTTATTTGAATAGTACATTAGACATCAAACCAGTTGTCCCGATAGGGTAGTGGATATCCTTGAGGCCTGCGGAGCCTTAGACCCGAGTTCAAATCTCGGTCGGGACGTTAAAATAATTAAGTGCTATGCATTCACTTCGCTTGATCTATTAAGATGCGAAGTGAAATTAACACTTAAGTTAAAACTATCTAGTCTTCGATTATCTTCATGAATTCAGGTTCTTTCCTTATATTTTCGAAATCACTATCGTTTAGCGCATATTCTAGGTAGGACTTTTCCAGTTCGACAGCATATTTAAGAGACCTGATAGCTTCTTTATTCTTACCAGTACGGGAATATGCACATGCCTTATTGTACCACACTTCTGCAAAGTTTGGTTGCAGTTCTATTGCTTTCTGATAATTTACTAGTGCCTCGTCGAACTTTCCAAGATTTGCAAGAGCTGCACCTTTGCTGTTCCATGCTTCTGCATGATCACCTTTAAGCATGGTCACCTTGTCAAAAGCCTCCACAGATTCCTGGAAATTCCCAAGGTTACCCAGATCGATACCTTTGTTGTACCATGCTTCAAAGAAATCAGGTTTTAATTCCAGCGCCTTTTCAAAGTTCTTTATGGCTTCCTCATGCCTGCCAAGACTTGAAAGTACTACCCCTTTAGTGTTCCATGATTTCGGATTGTCCGGCTTAAATTTGATGGTCTTATCCAGAGCTTCAAGACTCTCCAGGAGCCTTCCAAGGTTAGCAAGCAAAATACCAATGCTGTTCCATGCTTCAGGATAATCGGGTTTTATTTCTGTAGCTTTTTCGAATGCTTCCAAAGCTTCAATAGACTTTCCAAGATGTGCAAGAGTAACTCCTTTATCACGCCATGTTTTAGCAAGATCAGGTTTCAGAGCAAGCGATTTTTCCAGTGCTTCAAGACTCTTTTCATGCTTGCCCATATTCTCAAGGGCAACACCTTTTTCACGCCATGCTTCTGCAAAATCTGGTTTGAATTCCAGTGCTTTCTGGTGATGCTCCAAAGATTCCCCATATTTACCCAGCTTATTCAATGCCATACCCATATTGTACAGTGTATCCGGATGGTTAGGCTTAAGGTCTAGTGCCTTCTTGTAAGAATTCAGAGCTTCTTCATATTTACCCATATTTGAAAGTACCATACCTCTGCTATTCCATGCATCTGCGTAGTCAGGGTATAGCTCTACAGCTTTTTCAAATGCTTCCAATGCCTTCTGGTAATTTCCAAGATGGTTGAGAGCCATGCATTTACCATTCCAGGCCTCTGAGAACTCTGGCTTTATCTTTAAAGCCTTTTCCAGAGCTTTCAGAGCATCATCATATCTCTGTAGTTTTATAAGGGTACTACCAGTCCCTTTCCATGCTTCAGCAAAGGAGGGCTTAAGGCTGCTTGCTCTTTCAAATGCTTCAAGAGCCTGCTGATATCTTTCAAGCTTTTCATAAATTGTCCCCTTTCCACACCAGGCATCTACCATCTCTGGTTCAAGATCCAATGCCCTTTGGTAGTTTTCCAAAGAGTCATCATATTTCTCAAGTTTGTATAGAGTGGCTGCCCTGTTATACCACGCTTCTGCACAATTGGGTCTAAGTTCCAATGCTTTATCGTAACTGCCCATAGCCTCTGTGTATCTTCCAAGCTCTGCAAGAGCACTTCCCATGTTAGACCATGCCTGAGCAAATTCTGGTTCAATTACTACCGTTTTCTGATAACTTGCCAGTGCTTCTTCATATTTTCCCATTCCTGCAAATACAACAGCCTGATTGAACAAGCCTCTTGGTAGCTCAGGGTCAATTTCAAGAGCTTTCTGGTAGTTGTGCAATGCCTCTTCATATTGTCCAAGTTCTGCAAGTGTCATTCCCAACCTGTTCCAGACATGTGCATTTGCAGGTTCAAGTTCAGAAGCTTTTATGAGAGCTATAAGTGCTTCTTCATGCTCACCCTGATCTCCAAGGATGACACCCTTATTATACCATGCGGGGCCAATTTTTGGATCGATCTCCAAGGCCTTTAAAAAACAATCCAGAGCTTTCTGCTGTTTACCAGTAATGATACGTATCATTCCCATGCTGTACCATGCTTCTGAGTGTTGTGGCATTATCCTTACAACTTTCTCGAAAGCCTCTATTGCATCCTGATTCCTTCCAAGCTCTGTAAGCATCTTTCCTTTGTAGTACCAGGCCTGTACATTTTCCGGATCTAACTTTGAAGCCTCTGTAAATGCTTCAAGTGCATCTTCATGTCTTTCAAGCCTTGAAAGTGCTTCTCCTTTGCTGTACCAGATATCTGCATGCTGTGGGTCTATATCCAAAGCTTTTTCAAAAGCCATCAGTGAATCACGATATTGTCCTAGCTTTAAAAGTGCTCTTCCTTTGCTTCCCCATACATCAAAAAGGCCGGCATTGATCTTTAAAGATCTCTCATAATCATGCAGTGCTTCTTCACATTTTCCAAACCTTTCATGAACATTGCCCAATCTATACCATGCCTGTGCATTATCAGGTTCAAGTTCTGTTGTGTTTGCAAATGCTTCCAATGCCTTTTCATATTTTTCCAGGCCCTCGTAAGCAATACCCTTATAATACCATATTCCTGCCTTGTTGTTATCTTTTGAGCTTGCGTTCTCCAAGGCTGCCAGAGCTTCCAGGTATTTGCCGGATTCCGCAAGCATCTTGCCCCTGTTATACCACGCTTGCATATTTTCCGGGTCTAAGTCTGTAACCTTTTTAAATGCTGCAAGTGCCTTTTCATGTTTTCCAAGCTCAGCAAGGATAACAGCTTTTCCATACCATGCTCCTGTGATGTCGGGCTCATGGTCCAGTGCCTTTTCATAGCTTTGCAGTGCCTCTTTCCCTCTTTCCAGTTTTTGAAGGAGTATGCCTCTGCTATACCAGGCCTGAGCATTATCAGGTTGAAGATCAGTTGCCCTTGTAAATGCTTCAAGTGCACTTTGTTGCTGTCCAAGTGTTTCATAGACCTTGCCTTTTCCATACCAAGCCTCTGTAAGCTTCGGTTCGATCTCTGTTGCCCTTATGTGGCTTTGCAGAGCTTCTTCGTTCCTTCCAAGTTTTTCCAGCAAGGTTCCTTTATTGAACCATATCTTGGCATTATTCGGCTCTATATCTGTCACATTTGTGAAAGCTTCAAGAGCCTCCTCGTACATTCCAAGCTCATTGAAAAGGGCTCCTTTATCATTCCATATTCTGGCATCTTCCGGAAGTATCTCCAATGCCCTGTCAAATGCTTCTAGAGCTTTCTGGAACCTTCCCAACTTCCACAGAACAGTAGCCTTACTGTACCAGGCTTCAGCATTCTGTGGCTCCAGTTTAAGTGCTTTGTCATATTCTGCAAGTGCCTCTTCATTACTTCCAAGAGTTTCATGGGCTAAACCTTTACCATACCATGCCTGTGCAAAATCCGGTTTTAATTCAAGTGTTTTATCGAAAGCTTCCAGTGCTTCAGTACATTTACCCACTTTGATGCAGGCCTCGCCTTTGCCTTCCCACGCATCAATCATTGAAGTTTTGATCTCAGTGGCCTTCTCAAATGCTTCCAGTGCGTCCCAATATTTTCCGAGCTGCAACAGAGCTTTTCCTTGCCCGTTCCATGCCTGGGCAAGTGTGGGATCAAGTTGCAGTGCTTTACAATAGTTCTCTAATGCATCTGCATAGTTACTGATCTCAGCTAATGTGAAAGCCTTGTTATTCCATGCATTAGCATAGTTAGAATCTATCTTTAATGCTTCATCGAACTCAAGAGATGCTTCCTCAAGTGAACCGGCACAGTAAAACCCAATACCACAGTTAAGGTGGTATGCTGCAGAGAGTTCACAATCAAGGATAGTTGCAAATCTACTATAGTCACACAGTGAAACAAATTCCTTTTTTATTTGCGGAGGTATGTCGGTATTTGGAAGTGTGTTGAATTGTTCAAAATCCACATCTGATATATCTACCTTATGTGTGAAGGACTCCTTCAGCTGGTGTATCTTTTTATCCAATTTTTCTCTTTTCTTATGTTCAAGGATAAAAAAATAAAGCAATAAAATTACAGAGACCATTAGAAAGTAGAGAACTAAGTTTCCTCCGAGTACAGCAACCATGAAATCACATTCCGTTTTTTCAAATATATACTAATTAATATACTATATATCTTTATAGATTTATCTTAAAAAAAAATTTGTGCCTGAGAGATGACTATTAGTCATATATTTACATAGGTGTGCTTTTGTAGAGTCAAGAAAAGTGTTCTTTAATACTGACGACTAAAAGACAGAAGTCCATTGACATATATGCATTATACAGTCCAGCGGATACCTTTGTAAATGGCTGGAATATTAAGAAAGGATCTTGCTTATAAGAGGTAGATAATATGAAAATAAATGTGATATTCTACAGCCTTTATGGACACATCTGCAGATGGCAGAAGTAGAACTTTTCCAGATACAAGAAACGTTTAATGAAGAGATACTTGAAAAAATGGGGCCATTGAGCCAAAGAAACCATTTGCCCATATACTGGTAGCTACAATTGATTCACTCGCAGAAGCAGACGGTATAATTTTCGGTGTTCTTACCTGTTTTGGGATGGTCCCGTTTCAGATGCAGGCATTCATAGAAAGGACTGTAGGCCTGTGGTCAAAGGGAGGGCTTGTGAATAAAGTGGTAGCATATTCACGTATTCAGTAACCCAGCACCGAGGATAGGAATTAATTATACTGGGATTCTCTACAGTGCTATCCCATCATTGCATGGTCATAGTGGGAGTACCATATACATACCCAGGTATCAGTGTTAAGAATTAGGTCAGTGGAGGAGGACCTTACGTTGTATCTACTGTGGCTGGCAATGGCATTGGAAAGTTACTACAAAGAACGAACTTGATACAATCCGTTTTCCGGGAAAACGTGTTGCAGAGATTACCAGAAAACTGGTCGGTTAATGATCGCCATGTAGCTTGTTACATGCGTGTTCCAAATAATGTTTTTGAGTCAGGGGCCATATTATCACAATACTCTTAGTACCTTATTGATCTGTGAAATAGAGAACATAAGGTCTTCAACATTTCTTTTTCCCATATTTCCCTGATCATGCAGGTAACCAAGTTCCACGATCGCACCTTCCAGGCTGTCAAAGGCAGAAAGCACATCAAGATCATTGCCCATGTGGCTGTTAAATGCAGGAATCATTTCTTTTATTATTTCTGAGGCTTTAGTATCTTCCAAGTTTTTATCCGATGATGGCCTTTTCAGTTTATCTATGTTCACTAGAAGATCCCTTAAACGCTGAGTCGTTTGTTCCATGGACTTATAGGTAAAGTTCAAACGTTCCCTATAATGGCCATATATAAGGAAAAAACGTATCTCTTTTCCGGAATAACCATTGGAGAGCAAATTTTCCGGATATATGACATTACCTCTGCTCTTGGACATTTTCTTTCCTTCAACTAACAAATGGGCACCATGCAACCAGTAACTGGAAAGTTTTTTTCCAGCGACGGATTCCATTACAGCTATATTGTAATCGTGATGTCTTACAAGATTATCTTCACCGCCACACCAGATATCAACTGTGGGACCGAGCGTATCACATAGCATTGCCGGATCCTGGATGTTCCATGAGGGCCTGCCTCTTCCTAAAGGCGACTCCCACGATAAACCCTCTTCAGTACGATGCCCATGCCAGAGAATAAAATCACCTATATTCCAGTTATTACCTGGATATGTGTCCTTATGAAAACGCCTTATCTTTGCAGGCCAGTCAGAACTTTTAAGATGGCTCAGCTTTCCAAAATCTTTGAAGGAACGAATATCAAAGTATACATTTCCTTTATACCAGTAAGCGTGTCCATTCTGAAGTAACTTCTCTATTATTTTCACCGCCATCTCCACTGAAGTAGAAGATCTGGGGTTGTATGTGGGCTTTTTGATCTCAAGCTCAGCAATATCCATGAAGAATTTGGCAGCACAACTGTTGGTAAGGCTGAAAATATCTGTTAAGTTTTTATTTGACTCAATTATGGCTTTATCCTCTATATCTGTAAAATTGAGGGTCCTCTCCACATCATACCCGGTAAATTCCAGATAACGTAAAAGAATATCCTCAAAAAGGAACGTACGATAATTCCCCAGGTGCGCAGGCTGGTAGATAGATGGACCGCATGTGAACATCTTTACTTTTCCATTCTCCTCGGATTTAAATTTCTCTAGATTCTGAGTCATGCTATTGTACAATCTAAGCAAAGTTTGCTCTCCCCATTTACTTAATTATGAAATGAACTTATAAAAAATTATGCGAAATCTGAACAACAAAAACTTATTAGTGATATTACACTGTGATTTTGTTTTTGGCTTTTAGTATGTTATCGGTATTTCTTAAAACCCTATTTATTTAGGTTTTGTTGATTAATTTCATTATTATAATGATAAGCATATAGTGTAATGTACATATATTTATATAGATTCCTCTTTTAGGTAAATCACTCCTTTTAGAGGAAGGAGTATTAAAAACAGACTAAGTGGTATTGATCATGCAAAAACAGAGATTGATTCCTGTTGTACTTCTGATCGCGTTGATGTTTTTTTCAAGCGGTCTAATGTACCATCTTCCTGGCGGTGGAAAAGTTCCATCTATGAACGATGTGAATTGTAGCAGTGATATTATAAGACTACTATCTGAAAATGAACCGAATTTACATACAGAAGAACCGAATGTAACTGTACTTAGCAATGAACCAGTTTTAACTGGCTCTGACGTGGGTCTTTCTGAGAGGTCTTCCAATCCTTACTCTGGAGAAGGAGGTAACCCTATGCATTCTTTTACAAAAAAAGAAGATGTATTTTCCGGTAACACATTCACAAAAACCGAGCTTGAAGATGAATCTGCTGGTGAAACCACTGGTATTGAGGTGACATAAATGCAACTCAAGTTAAGTGGATCGATCTATTTTGGAATCTCATTATTTTGTATGATAATGTTCGCAGGAATAGTCTCAGCTGAAGAACTCAGCGTGAACTTTGTTAGCCAAATTGATATAAATAACTACAATGCTGCCGGTATTACCAATGCTTTTACGACACAGGAGCAGGATCTTGTCAGTCACTTTGGTGGAAGCATTTCGAATGTTGTAGTAGCCGGAAATTATGCATATCTTGGACAGGGACAGGATATGCTGGTGATCGATATCACTGAAGTTTCTAATCCTGTAGAAATAGGAAGGGTAACTACTCCATCTTTAGTGAACAATATTGCTATATCTGGGAAATATGCATACATAGCAAATGCTGATAACGGTCTTTTGATAGTGGAAATCTCAAATCCGGCCATACCAGCGATCGTAGGAACTTATGATTCCGGTTCTGCGTATGGTGTTGCTGTATCAGGTGATTTAGCATATGTAGCTGATGGTACTAGCGGTCTTGTTATTGTGGATATTATTGATCCTGTGGCACCAACACTTGAAGGGGTTTATAATACTGCCGGGGTGGCATCTCATGTTGCCATAGCAGGCGATTATGCCTACGTAGCTGATGGTGTTAACGGCCTTGTGGTTGTTGATATCGCTGTTCCATCTTCACCAAGCATTGAAGGAACATATGACACTGCCGGAAATGCATACGATGTTGCAGTATCAGGCAATCATGCATATGTAGCCGATGGGACTAATGGTCTTGCAATAATAAACATCACATATCCCTCCTCGCTGACTCTTGCCGACACCTATGACACTGAGGTTCTTGCAAGAGGGGTCACTGTATCAGGCAGTTATGCATACGTAGCCGATGGTGATGGCGGAGGTCTTGTGATAGTGAACATCAGTGATCCAGCGAATGCTTCGAGTTCAGCGGTCTATCGTGCTACTGCAGGCAATGCATATGATGTTGCTGTATCAGACAATTATGCATATTTAGCATTTGGCAGAAGTGGCCTTGCTGTAGTGAATATTACAAATCCAGCAGCACCAGCTTTTGCAGGTAAATATGATATGTCTGGTTATGCATCTGGTGTTGCCATAGCAGACAATTATGCATACGTAGCTAATGGTTACATGGGTCTTTCGGTAATAAATATTGCAGATAGGTCTTCTCCAACCAGTGCAGGTCGTTACATTACCGCTGGGTATGCACGTGATGTTGCCGTGTCAGGAAGCTATGCATACATAGCCAATGATATCAATGGCCTTGTCATAGTAGACATATCCGATCCGTCTGCACCAGTTTATAAAGGGACATATAATACTGCTGGCTGTGCATGGGATGTTGCCGTATCAGAGGATTATGCATACATAGCTGATGGTGAAAATGGCCTTGTCATAGTAGACATATCCAATCCGTCTGCACCAGCTTATAAAGGCAGCTGTGACACTCCTGGTAAGGCTGAAAATGTCGCAATATCAGGCAGTTATGCATACGTAGCTGATGGTGACAGCGGTCTCATACTAATCAACATCAACGATCCAGCCATGCCTCTAATAGAAAACATTTATAATACCGCTGGTCACTCATATGGTATTTTCGTAGTTCCTATCAGTAACTATGCATACATAGCTGATGGTGCTAATGGTCTTGTGATCCTGGATGTAAGTAATCCTGCTGTACTGACACTTAAAGGCAGTTATGACACTAATTCTGCCCAGAACATTGCTGTATCCGGCAATCATGCATACATAGCAGATGACAGTAATGGTCTTGTGATCCTGAATATCACTAACCCTTCTGCTCCAACACTTGCAGGCAGTTATAATACTGCTGGTTATGGGTATGGTGTTGCAGTATCAGGCAATTATGTATACGTAGCAGATTTTGATAACGGTCTTGTCATACTTCAAGTGGATAACGGATCAAATGAGCCTGACATCACAGCACCTGCACCTGTAACTGCTTTGAACGAAGTTGGAACAGGCTCTTATTGGATCAGGTGGTTATGGACAAACCCTAATGACGCTGATTTCAGTCATGTGATGGTATACTTTGACGGAGCTTTTGTAACGAACACATCAGAAGGATATTATAATTCGACAGGTCTTATTGAAGGCAGCACACATACAATAAGCGTCAAGACCGTAGATGCATCCGGTAACATTAACTCTGCATGGGTTAACGATTCAGCAACAACTGTACTTTCGACAGATTCGATACCAGCTGGATCTATAACAGATCTGGGAGAAAATGATTTTGATTCCGATTGGATCAGTTGGACATGGACAAATCCCCATGATGCTGATTTTAGTCATGTGATGGTATACATAGACGGAGCATTTGTTACAAATACTGCCGATAGCTCTGTAAATTTCTACAATGCTACCGGACTTTCCGAAGATATCACTTACACCATCGGTGTTCGTACAGTGGACACTTCAGGCAATATTAATTCAATATGGGCCAATGATTCAGCCACTACAGTGAAGCTTCCAAATATCTCAAACCTCTCTGGAACAAATATCACAAAAACTTCTATAACACTTACATGGGAAAACTCGGATGACACCAGCAGGGTGCAAATAACAAGGAATGACATGATCCTTGGTAATGTGAGTGGATCAGCATGTTACGTAGACAGTAATTTGAGCAGTGGTAGAACTTATACATATACTCTTATCCCATATGGCCAGGATGGTCTGGAAGGTAGAGCAGTAAGTGTGAACCTGAGAACCAAGTCGGGTAGCAGCGGAGGAGGAAGTAGTGGAAGCAGCAGCAAAAAAAGCAGTAGCGGAGGAAGTGGAGGTGCAGCCTCAGTTGAGGACTTTGCAAATCTGGCAATGAAAGATGTTGCAAACGCTTACCTTAGAATGGATTCAAATGCAATCTACGAATTCTCAAGGGAAGGAAATCCGATACGATCAATCAGTTTGTATTCCCTCAAGAACTCTGGCCAGATAACATCCACTATCGAAGTATTGAACAACAGGTCAAAACTTGTTAACAGTACTCCTGATGGATCCATCTATAAATATGTGAACATATGGGTTGGCAAGGCAGGCTTTGCAACAGCATCTAACATAAAAGGTGCGCATGTAATGTTCAAGGTGAACAGTTCCTGGATCCAGCAGATGGGTCTTAGTCCAGACGACATTAAACTGCAGAGATATAACGGAACTGCTTGGGAAGTATTACCTACAACAATGGAAAGCAGCACCGGCAGTTACGTGATATATGAGTCTAAGACACCTGGATTCTCATCATTCGCCATAACTGCTGAGAAAGCACTTGCCGCTTCTTCAATTACTGATGCGGATGCAAGTATCAGTTCAGAAGGCTCATCAAGCGAGCATATCCCAACAGGTGATACAAACCAAGATCAAGCATCTGAAAAATCCAATGTATGGATCTTAATAGCGGCTATTCTTGTAATAGGCACAGTCACTGCAAGTTTTGTATATCTGAAGAGGAAACAGAACTGAGATCTTGTCACCCCCTGTACTTCCACCGTGCAGGGGGATACGCAAAGAATATAGAAGTTGGTCTTAGTTTCAGAAATGTTAGTTCAGATCCGGCTTGGATTGCAAGAATTCCTATCATATTTTTTTGTTAGCACCACTCTTTCTAAATATTGGAGGCCGGACTGTAAAATATGCATATATATATATATGAATACATCTCCTTTCAGAAGCGGAGTACTAAAAGTCTAAGTGGTGCCGATCATGCAAAAACAGGTGTTGATTCCTGTTGCACTTCTGATCGCAGTGATAGTTCGTTCAAGCGGTCGAAAGTACCATTATCAGAAAGGTGCAAATGTGTCACAGAAGATATTGGATTCTTCCCCACAATAGGGAATAGTGGCAGTTCAAGTCTTCTACAAAGGAAGAGCAGAAGGCCCTCCGGAATATCTAAACAACTGAACTAAACACCTGAAACTGAATTTGCTGATGAAGCCACTAAAACTGGAGTGATAAAGTGCAACTCAAGTTAAGTGGATCGATCTATTTAGGAGTCACAGTATTATTAATGCTACTGATCTCAGGGGTCAGTGCAGCTGAAGAGCTTAAAGTAGATTTTGTTAGTCAATATAATGAAAATACATATGATACAGCCAGTATAACCAATGCTATTACCGGGGAGGACTTTGTCAGCCACCGCGGAGGAAGTATTACCACTGTTGTTGTAAACGGCAATTATACCTATGTTGGACAAGGACAGGATATGTTGGTCCTGAACGTTAGTGATGTTTTCAATCCTGTAGAGGTAGGAAGGGTCACCATTAACGCGACAGTCAACAATATTGTCATATCTGGAAATCATGCATATGTGGCCGATGGGAATGGCCTGGTAGCAGTGGACATCACTAACCCGGCAGCACCAGTCATTACAGATACTTCTGGTTATTTCGGATCAGGTGTTGCAGTATCAGGCAATTATGCATACTTGGCCAGCGGAACCAGGGGCCTTGAAATAGTAGATATAAATGATCCGGAAGCCCTATACCGTCATCCTACTCATGATACGCCCGGTTATGCTTATGATGTTGCTGTAAACGGCAGTTATGCGTACGTAGCAGATGGTGACAATGGGCTTGAGATCGTCGATATAACAGACCCAGACGCACCAATCCATGCAGGTAATTATAACACTTCCGGCTCAGCAAGAGGTATTACAGTATCAGGAAACTATGCATACATAGCTGATGGGACCAATGGACTTGTTATCGTCAATATATCAAACGCGTCCGCACCAACCCTTGCAGGAACCCGTGATACTGCAGGATTTGCAATAGATGTTACCCTATCAGGCAGCAATGCATACGTAGCCGATAGGACCAATTGTCTTGTAATTATAAATGTCGCAGATCCTACATCACCAGCCAGTGTAGGATCACACAACATTCCTTCTTCAGATGCTTCTTGCGTTGATGTATCAGGTAACTATTCTTATGTCGCCTATGGAAGAAGTGGTCTTTCAGTTCTGGATGTCACAGATCCGACAGAGCCAAACAGTGTAGCTATCTTTACGACCACTGCAGGGTTTGCAAATGGTGTGGTTCTGTCAGACAATCATGCATACATAGCCAATGGTTTCATGGGCCTCTTGGTTGTGAACGTAGCTGATCCAGCTGCACCAACCTTTGCAGGCAATTATACCACTACCGGCTATGCACATGATCTTGCTGTTTCTGGAGATCATGCGTATGTTGCCGATGGGACAAGTGGCCTTGTAATTCTAAATGTCACAAATCTAGCATCACCGGTATTGAGTGATAACTATGACACTTCTTCTGGTCATGCTTATGGCGTTGCAATCTCAGAAAATAATGCATACGTTGCGTTTAATAGCAGTGGCCTTTCGATAGTAGACGTTACAAATCCAGAAAATGTGGTCGGAGACGATTATGATACTGCAGGAAATGCAGAAAATGTTGCTGTAGCAGACGGTTATGCCTACATAGCAGATGGTGATGCTGGTCTTGTGATCATGGATATT
>NZ_JBFXHJ010000011.1:0-25805 GCF_050177135.1 Methanomethylovorans sp. | reverse complement strand
TTAGATAGAATGAACCGATGGGAGTGATTCTTTATGTACAGGAGATTCCTCTTAATGGATTCATTACCCTAGAATTTATACTTTTTGTTTTGATCCTGTGACCTTGTAATTTATTTTTAAGTTATGACCTGCCCCGATTTTTGCACTGGATACTACTATTTTACATTAAATGCCTGGCAACTGAGCATCAGATGGAAATAAATATATATGTTGCATATTTTTCACATGTATGAATTCTATCTCTGATACTTTTGCAGCGGGTGTCACCAAAAAACGCTATGTTCTTGGTAGAAGAAATAATGAGGAAATGGGTCTTCTTAACCTTGGGAGATATCTGGCACTGGACGGCTCAGCTGCGTCTTATGTAGGATTGGATGCTCTTAGGCCTCATTGTATCTTGATCTGTGGTAAAAGAGGCTATGGAAAGTCCTATACTATGGGTACCCTTGTAGAAGAACTATCATTGCTTCCTTTTTACATCAGGAATAATATTGCGTCTCTCGTGATCGATACCATGGGCATATTCTGGACAATGGGAAAATCTAATGACCCACAAGAGATCTTATTGAAGCAATGGTCACTTGACCCAAGAGGAGTAGAAATAAAAGTTTTCGTCCCTGCCGGAAGTATCAGTAAATATGAAGGACAAAAAATAGAGGTCCTACCGTTCTCTATTCCCATTTCTTCAATGGATGGTTATGCATGGTGTAAGCTTTTCAGTATCGATGAAGTTTCTCCTCTGGGAGTACTGCTAATAAGAGTAGTTGCAGAGCTCAGATCAATGCATGGAAGTTTTTCCTTTGATACAATAATGGACGTGGTGATGGAAGACGAAAGAGCTGACAGTGTGACCAAGAGTGCTGCTGAGAACTACATCAGAACGGCATCTTCATGGGGCATTTTCACAGAAGAAGGAGTCCCTGTGAAAGACCTTGTTCAAAGGGGTTGCACAACAGTTCTCGATGTTAGCACTCTTAAGGACCTGGACGTAAGAGCAGCTGTTGTTGGGCAGATCAGCAAGGAAATTTATTATCAGCGCCTTGATGCGCGCAGATCAGAGGAATGTATGACAATGGGATATGAACAAGATAACACAGGTATGCCCATGGTCTGGATGTTCATCGACGAAGCTCATCTTTTTGTACCTAAGGGAAGCAAGACACTTGCTTCAGATATACTTATCAACGAATGGTTGCGCCAGGGCAGACAGCCGGGGCTTTCACTGATCCTTGCCACACAACGTCCTTCAGCCCTTGATCCGGAAGTCACTTCACAATCAGATATACTCATATGCCATCGTCTTACAGCTGCTGAAGATGTCAATGCTCTTGAATCTTTCAGACCAAGCTACATGAAAGAGAATATTGGGGATTCTATCCGGAAAATGGGAATGGAACAGGGAATAGCATTTATACTTGATGATACCACCGAGGCGGCTCATATAGTAAGAATGCGCCCACGGCTTAGCTGGCACGGGGGCAATGAACCCAGTGCACTAGGCTATGGACATGAAAAAACTGAATAACTATTATCCTGGCCGGATGTATGAATTATCATTCCCTTTACATTAGTATTATTTAGGATTATTGTATTTAGGTAGTTGATGTCAGTTACTATAAAGCTGAAAGAATGACACTATCATTGATAATATTATAATTCGTCTGGCTGTGATAACATGAAAGGAAAAGTTTGGAAATTTGGTGATGATATTGATACCGATGCTGTGATCCCGGGCAGGTATCTTATAATGAACACACCCAAAGAACTTGCAGCCCACGCTTTTGAGGGTGTGAGGCCGGAGTTCCCAAAGCAGGTGAAAGAGAACGATATAATTGTTGCTGGCAATAATTTTGGCTGCGGATCTTCGAGAGAACATGCGCCTTTGGCGCTAAAAGGAACAAAGATAGGCTGTGTTATAGCAAAATCTTTTGCTCGCATATTTTTCAGGAATGCCATCAATATAGGAGTTCCACTTTTGGAATGCCCTGATACCGACAGAATAGATGATGGAGATATCCTTGAGGTAGACCTTAGCACGGGGATCATTAAGAATATTTCAAAGGATGAGCAGTACCAAGCCACCCCACTACCGGATTTCGTGAGGGGGATCGTGGATTCCGGCGGGCTGATAGAATATGCCAAAAAAATGGTAAGGTAAATACAAAGACAAATATCGGTTTTAAAAGGAAGGAACATGACACAGTATAAGATTCCAGCTATACCCGGCGATGGTATCGGGCCAGAGATAGTTGCTGAAGGTAAGGAGGTTATAGATGCAGCAGGCGAGAAATTCGGGTTCGATGTTGAATGGGTGGATTTCCCCCATGGAGCAGATCATTACCTTGAAACCGGAGAATTGATCTCCTCCGATACGCTCAAAGAACTCTCCAATTACCCTGTGATATACCTTGGTTCTATCGGAGATCCAAGAGTTGCTCCGGGGGTTCTGGAAAAAGGGATTCTTCTGGCAGCAAGGTTCTATTTCGACCAGTACGTGAACCTCAGGCCCATAAAATTGCTTGAGGGTGTGTGGACACCTGTAAAAGACAAGACCCCAAAAGACATAGATTTCACTGTGGTAAGAGAGAACACTGAAGATTTCTACATAGGCATTGGCGGAAAAGCTAAAAAGGGAGTCAGCAAGAACCTGCTCGAGGTTGAAAGAAACCTGTATTCTGCTAAGTTCGGCCTAGACATTGAAACAGATAGTGAAGAGATCGCTTACCAGATAGGAATGATCTCAAAGGAAGGAACCCGCAGAGTGATCAAATACGCTTTTGATCTTGCTATGAAAAGAAAGAAACACGTATCCTCAGTGGACAAGGCGAATGTACTTTCCGATATATATGGGTTTTGGAGACAGGAGTTCCAGGACATAGCCTCGGGATATCCAGAAATAACAACCGACTTTAACTATGTGGATGCAATTACCATGTGGTTTGTGAAAAACCCGGAATGGTTCGATGTAGTTGTCACTCCTAACATGTTTGGTGACATAATCACAGACCTCGGCGCAATGGTACAGGGCGGTCTTGGACTCGCTCCGGGAGGCAATATTAATCCAGAGGGTACGAGTATGTTCGAGCCAATACATGGTTCTGCACCAAAGTACAAGGGACAAAATAAGGTAAACCCTATAGCTACGATCTGGGCAGGTTCCCTTATGCTGGAACAGCTTGGAGAAAAAGATGCAGCAGATGCTATAGTTGCTGCTATTGAAAAGAACATCCTTGACAGTAAGGTAAAGACCTATGATATGGGTGGTACATCAACCACATCCGATGTAGGTAACGATATTGCAAGAATAGTTTCTTCTATGTAAGATCCAATACCTGCAATTGCGCAGGTATTGACATTTATTTCCTTATAATGAACGATCTGTTCACTGATATCAACAAAAAAGATCAGTATTCTACTTTTGTTATGATTTTGTTTGATTAAAATACATATACAAATATAATTTTCTGTTTTTATTAAAACCATCATATTAATAATGATTTATCATCCGGGACTCGCAAAATATAAATACATCTTAGTTTTTGTGCAATATGTTACAATGTTCCTGCCTTACCATTGAGGGGAACGCGGGAGGTATTAGTGTGCTAAAAACTGATCTGGAAAAAACAAAAGATAATATCCTTTTCAGGATAAAAAAATCGATCCATGAATTTGATGAAAAGGCAGTAAAATCGGCTGTAACAGAAGGTATACAGAAAGGAATAGATCCTGTGGTACTTGCCGATGAAGGATGCATAGCAGCTATGAAGGAGATAGGAGACATGTTCGAGTCTGATGAAGTAGTACTTGTCCAGGTACTTGCTGCAGCAGCAGCCATGAAGGCAGGCATGGAGGCCCTTGCTCCGGAAATCGAAAAGATGCATGCTGAACTCAAACACCATGATAAAGCTGTCATCAGTGCACAAAACGAAGATGAGAATTCAATAAAGAGGGCTATCCTGGAAGTAATGTTAATGGTAAACGATTTCGATGTTATAGAGCTAACAGAGAATGAATCCATAATAGATTTCGTCGAAAAGGATAGTACATTGTCGAACATTCCAACTGATTGCAAAAAGCAGCTCAATGAAGTGATACATTCACACCCGGAAGCTGCAATACTGCAGCTATGCGAGGGTTCGGAAGGAATTTGTTAAGATCTTTATCATATACTATATTTCACTCTTTTTTATTTTTTACTTATTGTTTATTTTCATTTCCCATATCCACTGTCTATTAAAGAAGATAAGAGAAGTTCACTCATCATTATGACAATGAGTATACACTGTTGTGTAGAAATCTATATATAGATAATTATTCTTTTTTTAACTAGAGCTTAGAACCAAATATAAGCCGCAGATAACCAAAATAAGTTCAAAAAACGAAGGAAGCGACCGGCATGGACAAGACTATAATGGATCTGGAAAAGAACCTTGATACTCTCCACGAAATGTTCAAGAAATATGCTCAAGTATCCCAGCAGTACCAGAAGCAAATATCAGATTCAAACATTAGTGAAGAAAGGAAGGCAGAACTTCTGGAAAAGCTGAAAGCTGAAAATGAGAAGGTACAAAGGGCAAAGATGCAGATCCAACAATTGGAAATGAATCTGGAAGCATTGAAGGGATCAAAGGCTAAAACAAACCCTTCTACCACTGTGGAAACTGAGAAGAAGGCAGAAGACACAGCTTACCTTGTAGCATATTGCTGATCATCTCTTCTCTCCTCATGTGACAGGGTTCCATCCATTATGCGGATCACTCTGTCACAGTGCTTTGCAACTTCCGGGTCATGGGTAACTATTATGATCGTCTGCCCCTGAAGCCTCAATTCCTCGAATATTGTGATAATTTTATCTCGTGTACTGCTGTCTACCTCTCCAGTAGGTTCGTCAGCGAGAATTATGGAAGGACCGTTTGCAATAGCCCTTGCGATAGCTACCCTCTGCTGCTCCCCCCCAGAAAGTTCATTTGGCCTGTGATGCAGCCGTTTTTCAAGTCCTAGTCTCTGAAGCAGATCTTCTGCCCTTTTCAGCCTCTCTTTTTTAGTCATCCCTGAAAACCTCATGGCAAGCTCGACATTCCCAAGAGCTGACAATGCTGGTAACAGATTATAGTGCTGGAATACAAAACCTATCATCCTCCGCCTGATCCCTGGAAGTTCCCTGTCAGGAATAGCAGTGATATCAAGACCTCTTATCACGACTTTGCCACTTGTGGGTTTTTCCAGACAGCCGACAAGAGCCATCAAAGTAGACTTCCCAGAGCCACTTGGCCCCATTATGGCAACAAGTTCTCCCTGACTGATGGTGAACGTGACATCATGGACCGCAGTTACCGGGATCTTCCCCTGCATGTATGTTTTGGAAAGGTCTTCTACCTGCACTATTCGTTCATCCATGCCTCAGAGCCTCCATTGGGCTCATGCTGGCTGCCCGGTAAGCCGGGTATGCTCCAGATGCCATTCCTATGAGTGTTGCGAACAGCATAGCAACTATAAGCAGCCTGTAAGTTATTGTGAATAATATTATGCCCTTGGAGGCAAGCCATGAATTCAGGGCATATGCTGCTACGCCTCCGGTAACGATGCCAAGGACACCCCCTATTACACCCAGCAGGGCAGCTTCTCCCAAAGTGAGAAGTATGATGTCCTTTGTCTCTGCTCCCATTGCTTTCAGAATGCCGAACTCCCGTGTCCTTTCAGCAACTGACATAAGCATAGTATTCATCACACTCAAACCTCCTATAATAGCTGCAAGAATGGCAGAACTTATAGTCACCACACTAAATATCAGCAATGATTGACCTGCCTGTTCCTTTAGTTCATTGGGAGAAATTGTGTTTACTCCTTTTACGCTCAGCTCTATTCTTTTGGACAGGAGTTCAGCATCTACACCTGGTGCCGGTTCGACGAAGATGTATGTAATGGAGGTCTCGGCAGTATATATATCCTGAGCTGTATCAAGAGGTATTGTAGCGTAACTGTCAAAAATAGAACCTGTGTATTCCATAATGCCAACAACTGTAAACCTTTTCTCGTTCAGTTCCAGAGTGCTACCTACATCCAGACCGTACTCTCCGGCAATGTTCTTTCCTACCACTGTATGGTACGTATCTCCGGCCGTAAGAAATCTTCCTGCTTTGAGTTCCACAGGTTCTAATACATTTCTCGATTTCCGTGGTGGTACGCCCAACACCTGCTTGCCGCTCATACCGAATTGGTCTTCATCGAACAAAGTGACAAGCACTCCATAAGCATCCTCGACTCCTGCCACACGCCTTACATCGGAAACTTTGTGTTCGCTCAGGCCACCACCAAAAATGCCGCTCTCTGCAAAGACCCTGATCTTCTCACTTGTCAGGCTCATGGATTTTTCAAAGGTCTGTCCGAAATTCTCAGACATAGCCCCCATCACCACCAGGGCAAATATGCCCAGAGCTATGCCACAGATGGTCAGCATAGTTCTTACCTTGCGCTGGACAACATTCTTGATGATGAGATCAAGCATCTTATCCCCTTTTAATACTGAATAGGAGAACAGCAGCCAAGAAAACTGTAATGCTGTAAACAATGTTCAGACCAGATAACTCATTCGTTTGTTCCGGCTGGGCCGGGGGCAATTCTGTGATCCTCACGGCAGTCTCGTAACTATCGAGGATCTTACCATCATTGCCGATCGCACTTATTATCACAGCATAGTTTCCTCCTGTAATATTTTCCCATAGAAAACCAACTGTATCCTCTTTGTTGAAAGTGAGAACTTCACTTTCTTCTTCAAAATATGTACTATTTTGATCGCTGCTAAGGGTTATTCCTACCTTACCATAGAAAGGCACCTGTGACATGCCCCGGAGTGTTACACTTGCACCATATTCATCAATTTCTACATCATCGGTCATTATTTCCACATCCTGCTCTGCCATGAAGATGGAAATATAGGCTGATGTAAGATCGGATCCATGGGAGCGGACCTTCAGCACTGTGACATACTGTTGCCCATTGTCAAGCAAAATGGGCCATATGATGCTCTTCTCCATGGATTGGATTACAGAAATGTCCTCTAAAGTTTCAAAATATATCAACTCATCCTGCCGGAAGATCTCAAATGTCATATCTACAATGGAAGGACGATAAATATCAGTAGGGCTGATGACGACAGCTGCTCCCTTATTATCAGAATTGAAACCTGCAACTTTGAATTCCAGCAATGCCTGATTACCATGAACGAATTCTGTCTGCCTGCTGTCAGCAAGCTCTCCATCTACAAATACACTTACCGAAAAAGAATAGATGTTCTTTTTCAATTCACTCTCCCATAAAGTAATTAGAGTAAAATTTCCTGCGGATACATCACCCAGCCTGACTACTTTGGAATCTATGGATCGATCACTTAACATCAGATCATAGCTCAGTGTCACATTACGCATATACTCTGAAAAACCGATCGTGACCTCACATAGATCACCATTTGCATACATATCAGCGATGCTTACCTGTCCAGTAGCTGCAGCAGGAAAGACCAGTGTGATAAAAAGGAAAAAAACAGTAAGAAATATTCTAAGTTTCATGCTGACCACAGAAACTTATCCTACGATCCGTGTGCCAAGATGAACTTCTTTCGAAGGCATAGAACCTATGCTTTCCTGCATAATGACATACTCCACCTTCTTAGGATCTGCTCCATGCATAACAATGGTATTAATATTACAGCGCTCTATGATCTTGGCTGCCAGGGGGTCTACAGGTGATTGGGAACCAGCCTTCATCTCTGTAGAGATCACTATTTTTACAAGTTCCTTGGCGGTCATGGTCTCGTACTTGACTGCATTCGGGTCCTTCTTTGGATCAGCTGAATATACTCCGTCAACAGATGTCGCAATAACAATAAGATCAGCTTTAAGATATTCAGCAACTATGGCAGTTACAGCATCCGTCGTCTGTCCCGGAATTACCCCTCCCATAACAACGATCTTGCCTGAAGAAAGAGCTTTCCATGCTTCCTTGTAATCTACAGGAGGCTCCGGATATGCATCCTCTCCAAGCGCAGTAATAAGTAGCTGTGCATTCAAACGGGTTATAGAGATACCGATATAATCAGATTCAGCTTCATTAGCTCCCAGGCTCCTTGCCGTCCTGATGTAATCTCTTGCAGCAACGCCTCCTCCGACAACAACTATGAGTTTGTGTTCTTTCGCCAGATCCCTGAGCATATCTGCGTAGGCGCGGAAACCTTCAGTACTAAGGTCCTTTGCAAGAATGGACCCTCCAACTGATAATGCAATTAACATGATGATCTTGAGGTTTTAAGTCATTCATGCTTCAT
Organism: Methanomethylovorans sp.; assembly: GCF_050177135.1. Lineage (NCBI taxonomy): Archaea > Methanobacteriati > Methanobacteriota > Methanomicrobia > Methanosarcinales > Methanosarcinaceae > Methanomethylovorans > Methanomethylovorans sp. The sequence goes on along the minus strand of NZ_JBFXHJ010000011.1, from coordinate 17,485 downwards.
ATATATAACCAGTAATCCAATGATAAACATGGACCAAAGACCCGTAAAACCGGGTATGAACGTGCTAATAGATAATGGAGGACGCTTTTTACCCATCTGTCCACTATACAGGACATCACCGTTAAAAAGACCGCTAACGCTTACCATGTCCCCAGCTTCAAGATCAGTAGACCCATAGTAAGATACGCGAAGTCTGTGACCAGTATCCAGACTTGAAATATCAGCAACATATGCTCCCATTGTCGGCTTAATTCCGGTAAGATTGCCTGTCACAGTAACATATTTTCCGTTAAACTTTGATGCATTGGAAATAATGGCACTTATGTTTACCTCACCCATCTGTACAGTGGGATAATGCATAACATAGTTAGGGTAAAAGATACTAGTTCCCATCGGATCATAGAGAAACTGTCCTGTGAGCTTGATACCGTCCCCCACATTAAAACCAGCAAACAGCTGCTGATTGGTGTGGTCTACTTTTAGTTCATAGTTATCCTGGTTAATGGTGATCAGGTGCTTATCTATTTCAGAAATATTTCCGACAACGCTTATCTTGCGATAAGCCATCGTACTATCGTAAACCGTTGGATTTTTAATGATCTCCGATAGAGGCACTAACTCAAGTTCAAAAATAGTATTTACATCTGATGCCACAGCGCCTGATATTACTCCCATCGACAGCAAACAGACAAATAGGAATGTGATCAGGCGATGCATCATATTTTCTCGATACCTTTTTATGTCATCAGAGTTTGCCCTGCTTGTGCAGGAGTTCAGCATTGAGCACACTGGCACCTGCTGCTCCACGAATAGTATTGTGGCCCATCAGAACGTAACGTATGCCTTCTCTTATGCGTCCTACACTGATACTCATTCCGTTGCCCATATTGCGGTCGAGGCGAGGTTGTGGCCTGTCGGCCTCTTCCCTTACTATAAGTACTTGTTCAGGCTCGGTGGGTAAGTCCCCCAAATTGGGATTGAAATTGAGGAATTCCTGCCTAACCTGCGCAGGAGTTGGATTATCCCTCATGGTGATCCATACTGTTTCAGTGTGGCCGTCCATAACAGGCACTCTGTTACAAGCAGCACTCAATTTGAAATTTGCATTTACTATCTCTGAACCGTTAAACTCACCCAGAAGTTTGAGAGGTTCGGTTTCCATTTTCTCCTCTTCACTTCCTATATAGGGTATTACGTTATCAAGGATGGCCATTGATGGCACGCCTTCATACCCGGCACCGGATATGGCCTGCATTGTGGCTACATTTACATTCTGGATGCCGAATTTCATGAGTGGTTTCAGTGTAGCTACCAGCATGATCGTAGAACAGTTAGGATTTGTAATTATATATCCGTCCCATCCTCTCTTATCCTGCTGAACTTCTATAAGTCCAAGGTGGTCTGCATTGACTTCCGGGATCACAAGAGGGACATCTTTATCCATACGATGCGCAGAGGCATTACTTGCCACCACAAAACCCTCTTTTGCGAAATCTGCTTCCACGCTTTTTGCAAGGCTTGCAGGCAATGCAGAGAAAACAACATCTGCATCCACCTTGTTGGGATCCACAGGTACAATTTCCATATCTGCAACTTCATCCGGAAGTTTTACATCCAGCCTCCAGTTAGCTGCATTCTTGTATTTCTTTCCTGCACTCTTTTCTGAAGCAGCAAGGGAAGTGATCTCAAACCATGGATGATCGGCAAGTGCTTGTATGAACCTCTGTCCGACAGCTCCTGTAGCACCCAATATTCCGGCTCTGATTGGCTCTGCCATATTGTAACCTCGAAGAAAAGAAAACGATCAGAAAAATAGGAAAAGATTGGTCAATACTTTATTCCATTGATATAGCGCTGGTTGGGCACACATCAACACATGCACCGCAGTCCAGACACTCATTAGCATCGACTACTGCAATGTTGTCGCCATTCAGTGAGATTGCCTCTGCAGGGCACTCATCAACACATGTTCCACAGCCTACGCATTCGCTTACATTGATTACTGCTACCATATTTTTTACTCTCCGTGCTTGTATGACAATCGTTACTATTTATATAGCAATTATCGAATATACGATAAGCCAACTCAGATAAAAACCTATCGATATTCGGATGCGATCCAAGGGGACTCAAAAAGTAGCTTATGAAATACTTTTTTGAACGTTATAATCAATTTCACATGATCGAAACATCTATATCATGACTGCCTATAATAAGCCACGTCTGAAGCCTTTGGGCAGATACACTGGATGAATTAGAACTAATTATATTGAAACCGTTTTCATCAAGATATCTGGCCCACTGTTTGGAATATGCACTTTGGATCGTTATAGTGACATCCACTTTCTCTGAAGGTTTGATCAGGTTACTTGAATTGTGTTCCATGTTTATGCTTGCTATTCCATTTCCACTGGTGGAACGACGACCATGAACGCTTATGACACCTATTGTTGTCATGTTGTCGTTGTTGATCATACCTGTATAGATAGGGGGCTTGGATACCAGAATTGATCCAGATGGATGTTGTTTCATCCATAATCCTCCATTTTCATAAGTCAGTATGTCCTCATTCTTGATGAATTCGATATTCCCTGTGTTATAACGAACGTCAGTACCGTTATAGTTGACCACTATTGAAGAGCGATCATCAACGGACAATGTTGAAGAGTGCAGTTTCATTTTCATTGTCTTCACAGGCACCTGCTCAAATGCAACCCTTTTCATATCACTTTGCAAAACAATGAAACTCTGCTGAGCATTTTCAAATACACTGGATTCAATATGATCTTGTAGGATAGGGTATCCTAATATGTAGATCATGCTCATCGACAATATCACGATGGAGAACATCAAAATAAATCCCACTGTCTCGGAGACGGCAGCATCATTCCTATTTTCTTGAGTCATAGCTTATCCTGTGATTTATATCACTGCTTGAAACCGTACCATTGATAAGAATTGTAGTCGCTATTCCACTTATTGTAACACTTGATTCCTTACCCGAGGAGGATTTCAGTTCAAATATCTGATCCGTCATGGCAAGGTTAGCATTAATGATGTAGGGTTCACCGCCAACTTCCGAGGGTATCATGTAATCAGACTCGATCACACCATTTTCCGGAAGTATAAGATACATATCCGTAACTAGAGTGCTCATCATATTACCAATGTCACTGAACTCATTCTGGACCACGGTCTCTTTTGGTCCTTTCATTAGCATATCACCAAAGCTCATATACAGCATGACAAAAAGAGTTATGAACAGCATTGAGAATATGATATATTCCATAGTCACAGAAACGGCTTCTTCGTTTCTGAACAGATTTTTCATGATCCCACCTCAATGATCTCTGGTTCGGAAGAATAGTACGTCATACCGTTGTTATATGTTATGTTAACTCCTACAGTACTGATATTCAAGTTATTGTTTGTAATAGATGCAATGTCAATCGTACTTAGAGAAAGAGTGACCTCTTCCCCATGACCTGCATATAGCATCGCCATCTGTTCCGTATAATTCTCAAAAAGCAGACAATAATTGTGCTCTATGCTCTTGCTGTTGCTCTGATTAAGTTCAATAGCAAGTTCTGTTATATACACAGAGCTTTCTCTCGTCTGTGATGTAATGTCCCTGATCTGGTGTTTTGGGAACTCCAGCACCGCATTAGATGAATGATAGCCAGTGATCATCGTCTGATTCACCAGCACTGCAAGAGTTACCAGTGAAAAGCAAAGCACAAATCCCGAAAGAATGATCAGTTGTCCTGAAGTATTATCTCTTAAACCTGCCATACTGTAAGCCTCACCTCCACCATTTGAAGTTCATCAGATGCAAGTGACCACTTCCCATTGGCCGCAGCGACCGTGGAATTAGTAAGCATCACAGTCCTGCGTGCAACTGCTGCATCTTCTGTAGGATAACCGTGGAGAATAGTATTATTTGTGATCAGGTTGCCATTTTGAACATAGGATATATTTACATTGTACAGCAATCCCGGCAACAATAAAGATAGTTCACTGTCTAAAAGAGGCAAAGTGCTATTACCTATTGTAGCGTCTTTCATATCCCAGCCTGAAACACATTCCGTAAGATTGGCGCCTATTGCATAAGATGGAGCGACGTCCAGCAAAGTGAGAGTATCATATGACATCTGCTCAAGCTGGACATCAAGCATCATCTCATTTTGAGGGGTCATCACCGTGGAACTTTGAGTAATGATCAGAACGGTCATTGTTATAAGCAAGGCTGCTCCAAGTCCCTCTAAAGTCTGGAGCTGAGCTTTATCGTCCATCACCACACCTCCACTACGAGCAAAGCAGGTTCGTATCTCTTTTCAATGTTTTCATTGTAGCTAGAAAAAAGAGATACTTTGGGGTAAAATACGTCGGTAAAACCAAGTTTCAACTGATAAGATGTATTAGAAGAAAAAAGGCTGCTATTAAGATCTATCAGCAAGCTATCATTATTTAGTATCCTATCCGGACTTACGTATGAATTGAAGTTCCCGTAAAGTGGTCTTTTTTGTATGGTGTAATTTGAAGATTGAAGTAAAGTTGAACCATTCAGACTGGCATTTATGAATGCAGCATTGGAACCTGAGATATTGAAATTGTTTATCTGTATTGTAACATTCTCTGCCACCGGACCGATAATGCTAATGTTTGCTATATTTTTATTCCCCGCATATCTATTAAGATATCTGCCATCAAAAACAGAAATATTGCCTGTTTCAAGCAACACTATCCTCTTCATCTTTGCCATGTTCTGGCCTGGAAGCAATGAACTGCCTATAACCATAGTAGAATTGTTTATTGCCACTGGCTGCCCATCAAGCAAAAATGAGATGTTATATCCGTAGTTCATTTGTTTACCATTGATACTGTCAAAAAGCCCGAGTTTACGTATAAACTCAGTTTCATTTAATTCACTTAATTTTTTGAACTGGACTAACTTATCTTTTGAGATCATGTTTGGGATTTCTGTGAGCCTGGATTTGACATCATCATCTGCAGCCAGCCCTATACGTTGCACATTTGCTGTATGATACTCCCAGCAAGTATCATTATCACTATTGTTTGACCACCAGCCAGGGTCTTCTGCAAGAATACAGGAAGTGCGGTATGCCGCATAACCAAGTTTATCTTCTCCGGTTGAGCCGGAGATAAAAATACCTGGAACAAACTGTACTGTAAAACCTATAGCAATGAGCACCAATGAAACTCCCAGCAGGAAGTCCATGGCAATCTGACCTCTATCATCCATCATGTTTATTATGGAACTCTTTTTATAAAAATATTGTGACTTAAATGTGGACAAAATTGTGCTTAAGATTCTCACAATTACATTCCAGATATAAAAATCACAGTCGAATATTTCAAAAAAGATATTATAGAAACACTTAAATCTATCCCATCCTTTAACCAGATGAAATAAGGTGGGAATAATGAAGAAAGCTATCATTGAGACCGAGAAAGGCAATATCGTACTGGAACTGTTCGAAAAGGATGCACCCAAAACAGTGGCAAACTTTGAAAAGCTCATAAAACAGGGATTTTACGATGGACTGACATTCCACAGGGTAATCCCTAATTTCGTCATCCAGGGAGGATGTCCAAAGGGAGATGGCACAGGTGGTCCCGGTTACACTATCAAGTGCGAGACAAAAGGCAATCCCCGCAAGCATGGCAAAGGAGCTCTTTCAATGGCACATGCAGGTAAGGACACAGGTGGCAGCCAGTTCTTTATCACTCACTCGCCCCAACCTCACCTTGATGGAGTTCATACAGTATTTGGTCAGGTGATCGAGGGCATGGACGTTGTCAACAAAATAAAACCAAAAGATGTGATGAAAAAGGTCACGATCTCCGAAGAATGAGAGACGATCTCATTCCTGTTCTTTTCTTTTCTATTCGTACTCTACAAATATTGATCTTGCGGGACAGTATTTATTTTCATAGATGTCGGCATTGAAAATGTGAGTGATGAAATATTCTATCAAAACATTTATCTACATATCACCTCAAATATGAGTTTCATCTCTAATATGAGATGGGATTTTTATTATGTATGCTGCAGAGCCTTTAAAGAAATTGGCACTTCTTGGTGCTACCGATAAACACATTAAAATATCTTCTGCTGAGTTTGCGCAGTATACAACCACCAGTTCCAAAACCACAGCGAGGTTGCTAAAACAGCTTGAAGATGACAAATACATTGAACGCCAACTTGTTCCGGGCGGACAAAAGATCATACTCACGTGCAATGGTATAGACCTATTGCGTAAGGAATACGCTGAATATCAGCGTATTTTCTGCCGGGATGATGCGAATATCGAGCTCCATGGCAAGGTCATAGCGGGTTTGGGAGAAGGTCAATACTACATCGCACAACATGGATATATGTCACAGTTCTCTGAAAAACTGGGTTTTCAGCCTTTTCCGGGAACTCTGAATATAAAACTAAATGAGGCTAGTGTTGCAACGCGACAGCTAATGGAGTGCACAGAACCAGTCTTAATAGAGGGTTTCAACGACGGAGAGCGAACCTTTGGTGCGGGGAAGTGCTATCCAATAAGAATAAATGGAATGAAGAGCGCAGTCATTATCCCGGAAAGAACACATTATCCGGCCAATCTGCTGGAGATAATAGCTCCAGTAAACCTCCGGGAAAAACTTCATTTAATAGATGGGGACGAAGTGAAAATAGTAGTAGAGAAAAAAAACAAATGTGAGGGATAAAATGACAGGCATGCAAGGATACAGCAATAACATATTGAAGGCAATAGATGCCATAAGGCAGGGTAAGATGTTCCTGCTTTTTGATGCTGAGGGCAGGGAAGCTGAAACCGACCTTACGATCCTTGCTCAGGCAGTGAGGCCTGAGGATGTGAAACGCATGCGCAAGGACGGAGGAGGCCTGATATGTGTAGCCTTGGATCCGATGGCATGTGAAGAACTGGACCTGCCTTTTATAGCTGAAGTGATGCGTGCTGCACATGAGTGCAGCAGTACCCTTGGAGGTACTGTAGAAAAGGGAGGAGACCTCCGATACGATTCCCGTTCTTCTTTTTCGATCTGGGTGAACCACAGAGATACTCGCACAGGTATTCCAGACAATGACAGAGCTATTACAATAAAAAAACTAGGAGATATTGTAGAAAAAGTTCTTGCTGGAAAGAAAGTGAACTTTGGTTCCGAGTTCCGTACCCCTGGCCATGTAGCAACCCTAAGGGCAGCAAAAGGATTGATAAATGAGAGGCTTGGCCAGACCGAACTATCAATTGCTCTCGCCAAGATAGCTGATGTCACGCCAGCTATGGTGGTATGCGAGATGCTGGATGACAACACAGGCAGGGCTCTTTCCAAAGAAGATGCAAAAGCCTATGCTGAAAAACACGGAATGGTATTTATTGAAGGCTCAGAGGTCATAGAAGCATATAATACCTGGACCACAGCCATATCTATCCCATCGGAAAAAGAGATATACTACAATGTACATTAGGGTATGCCTATCCCTTAAGGGGGCCGTAGGGTAGCCTGGACCATCCTACTAGACTGGGGGTCTAGTGACTGGAGTTCAAATCTCCACGGCCCCATTGATCATGTTTTTTAGGGCCTTATTCACAATTCGCTCATTTTGTTTCAATATTGATCGGATCATACTCTTCTGGACAGTTACTGAGAATGTTCTTACACAAATGTGTATGCTTGTGAAACTTATCTTGCATAACGAGGGTCACCCCCAAGATCAGCAGAATAAGGCTGCTCATACTGTGCTGATACAATTGATTTATTTAGCTATAGAGAATAATGATACAAAATAGAACTTATATTGTTATGGGGGAATCTGTTCTGTCGGAACTGACATTAAAACAACGTTTTATCGCTTCTCTTGAAAGGAAAGATGTTGATAAGGTGCCTGTCTGTTCGGTAACACAGACCGGAATCGTGGAACTTATGGAACTGACAGGCGCAAAGTGGCCTGATGCTCATTATGACCCTGAGAAGATGGCAACTCTGGCTATTGCAGCACACGAGATAACAGGACTTGAGGCGGTGAGATACCCTTTTTGCAACACGGTGATGCCTGAGACCCTTGGTTGTACCATTAAAGAAGGAACTCTGGATACCCAGCCACAGATAATCGATTTCCCATGCAAGGAAAAGAAAGATGTTGCCGGTATGACAGTACCCGATAAACTGCTTGAAAGCAGAAGAATAAGAACAGTTCTCCAGGCCACTGATATTGTAAAAAGCAGACTCTCAGATGACGTTCCGGTAATTGCTGGTATACTGGGTCCTGCTGCTATCGCCTGTTGTCTGTGTGGCGTGAATAATTATCTGATGTGGTGTATCACTGCACCTGAAGTTCTTGAAGAACTGCTGGTCCTGGGTACAAGTGCTTGCACGGAATATGCGAATGCCCTATTTGACAGAGGCGTGGATGCGGTGGTGATTATAGATTCAGAGTCAGGCCCTGACCTTTTTCCTCCTCCACTGTTCGAATCCATGATATTGCCTCATTACAGGTCGATCACACAGGATCTGAAAGGGCACTCGATCCTTCATATTTGCGGGGATGCCACAGAGATCATGGACAAGATGGCAGATTCCGGTTTTGAAGGACTGAGCATAGAGGAAAAAGTGAACCTTGCCTATGCAAGTAAGGTAGTTGCAGGCAGAGCTTGCCTTATAGGTAATGTATCTCCTGTTTTTACATTGCTGGAAAGGTCCCCGGAACAGATCAAAAAAGAAGCAAAACAATGTATCGAGAATGGAGTAGGTATACTTGCCCCGGGTTGTGGGATCGCCCCGCAGACCCCTATTGAAAAGATCAGGGCATTTGTGGCTGCCAGGGACGAATATTATGGGTTTGGGACAGAAAGGTAAATAGACTACCTACACATCACATATAAAAAAGAAGGTGACAAAATGTTCTGCTACCAGTGTGAAGAAACAATGAAAGGGGAAGGCTGCACAAAAAATGGGGTGTGCGGTAAGAAAGGGGAAGTCGCGGAACTTCAGGACGACCTCATCTACGTGCTTAAAAGCATTGCATTCTACAATCAGAAAGCAAGAAAGGCTGGTATTTCTGAAAAGAGGACAGATGAGTTCATGCTTGATGCTCTTTTCTCAACAATTACGAATACAGATTTCAGAGCGAGCGGAATTCATGACCGCATCGACAGAGGCCTCAAGCTCCAGAGTGAGATCAGGCAAAAACTTCTGGATAACGATCTTCTTGATGAGAAAGATCTGCCCGAGATCGCAACTTTGAACCCGGAAAACCTTAAAGACAGAAATGCAGGCATACTTGCAACAGAGGACGAAGATATCCGATCATTGAGAGAACTGTTGATCTATGGCATCAAAGGGATCGCAGCATATGCACATCACGCTATGATGCTTGGACATACCAATAAAAAAGTAAATTCATTTATCGAAGAAGCCCTTGTGGCAACTACGGATGATAGCCTGACTGATGAGAAGCTCATCTCACTGGTCCTAAAATGTGGGGAGAAAGGTTTTGACGTAATGGCGGAACTTGACATGGCAAATACCGCCACATTCGGAAATCCGGAACCTACTTCGGTCAATATTGGAACAAGAGACAAGCCTGGTATCCTCATCAGCGGACATGACCTGCATGACCTGAAACAACTACTGGACCAAACAGAAGGAACAGGGGTAGATGTATATACTCATGGGGAGATGCTGCCTGCAAATTCATATCCAGTATTTAAGAAGTACGAACACCTGGTAGGCAACTACGGAGGATCATGGTGGCGTCAGCAGCAGGAATTCGAGAGCTTCAACGGTCCGATATTGATGACGACCAATTGCATAGTTCCTCCAAAGAATACCTACATTGACAGGTTATATACTACAGGCCCAGTAGGTTATGATGGCGCCACACACATTGTGGCTGAGGATGGTAAGAAAGACTTCTCGGCCATTATCGAGCAGGCAAAGCAGTGTGAACCTCCGGTACAACTGGAAGAAGGCACCGTCATGACAGGTTTTGCTTATAATTCCGTACTCTCTAACGCAGACAAGATCGTTAATGCCGTCAAAGCAGGCAAGATAAAGAAGTTCATTGTCATGGCAGGATGTGACGGCCGTCACAAGGAGAGACAATATTATACGGATTTCGCAGAAGCATTGCCAAAGGATACTGTAATACTCACAGCCGGATGTGCAAAATATCGTTACAATAAACTAGATCTTGGGGATATTGATGGTATCCCAAGGGTACTGGACGCAGGACAATGCAATGATTCATTTTCACTGATCGTCATTGCACAAGGACTCATGTCCAGACTTGGATTTATCGATGTTAACGAAGCACCGATCTCGTACAACATCGCATGGTACGAACAAAAAGCGGTCCTTGTGTTGCTTACTCTCCTGAGGCTTGAGATACATAACATTACCCTTGGTCCAAAGCTACCGGCTTTTATCTCACCAAATGTTCTCAAGGTCCTGGTGGAGAAGTTCAATCTGACACCGAACAGCACTATAGAAGAAGACATGCAGAGGCTCTTAAAATAAACTTAATGTGTAAACTGCTATTTCGCTCCACCTAACCTCCTGCTGTGAGCAGAGCGTACAAAACGGAACGATTTCTATGTTTCGGTATTTACCTATGAAGCAGAGAAACAGCCTTTGAGACAATGCCCATGGAAGAAGATATGATCTTTTTTGGAGGCTTTGTCTCTGCAGCTTTTACCTGAACTTTCTTATATTCTTTTCTTCCCAGGTACCATGTGAAGATTTCCGAATAAACGATCATACCAATGAGCGTTGACCAGATGAACAACAAGACATGGTAGTTGTTTATAGGCACATTTCCCTCGGCAAGCACCACATGCCTGAAAGCGAGGAAAGACAATGCCGTATCAGACATAATGAAAATACATGTAAGAGGCACCAGTAAAAGGGCAAGTATAGCAACTGCCGAAGATACATACACCATGAGCAAAATAGCCATCAATGATAGCAGCGCGAATATTACCAGTGAGATAAAGGAATATGTAATATCCATAGTATCATCATAGCATATTTTCTAAAACTGGCCAAACCTGTGGCATTAATATATTACTAGTGTATTAGATATATACTTTTCTTATTAAAAAAAACACCACTACAGGTATCACTGCTACAATACAAAAAATCCCTACAAAAGAAGAAACAAGGAAACTTGCAGCCTGTAGATCTGTTATCTCACTTTCCTGTGGCTCATTTACCACAGATGCTATACTGCAAGCTTCAGGTTCCTCATATACTTCAGATACAACTTCCCTGTCAATGTACATTTCTACCTGCTCCGAGTAAACAGTCACTTCTTTCATCTGCACATTAGTATAATCTACCTGTAATGCTGGTAGTGCATATTCTCCTGCTTCTGAAAAAACGATATTATAGCTTTTTGTGGATGTTTCCCCCGGAGCAAGTTTAGCAGACCACTCCAAGCTACCGCTTACAAGATCAGCATCTTTAGGAATATTATCATGCATACTGACCTTTACTTCCTTGTCACCCCCATTTGATATCTGCAAGGTTACAGTAACATTTTCCCCTTCCATTGCATATTCGGTATTGACGGTCTTATCTGCCACCACATAGGAACCGTTCACCATTAGCTGCGGGGCAGCAGATGCTACCTCATATACATCTCCATTGTCTCTCCAGCTAGCAACGGCACTCCCTAAAGTGAAATTACCGGGGATGTGCGGGCTAACAATGTAAGTGATCTCATTGGTAGCATGAGGACCGACTTGCAATTCCCACTCAAGCTTTTCTGGATCCTGCAACCCGAAAGAGTCTGGTACGCTGTCTGTTACTGTTAATACTACTGGTATATCGTTCATGTTCTTCAGCTTAAGGCTAATCTCCAGTTGTTCATGGGTTGAAGCAATAGTTTTTCCGTATAGGCTGTTATTCCCTCTGATCTCCTTGGTCATGCAAACATAAGGCCCGACAAAGAAATCTTGTGTATCGGTTGCATAGTATGCATCTCCTGAATAATCTCCACCTGATACTTCTGTTGTGACAGATATGGATCTGCCTGTTGCTGCCACAGGAATATCAAGACCCATATTTAATGCCACTGTTTGTAATGGTGCAAGAGTTTCCAATGACAGTGCCTGTTCGGTAAATACACCTTCACTGACCTTATTCTCTATTTTGATCCCCCTCAGAGATAAAGTACCATTGTTGGTTACCCTAAGTATACACGAAATAGTGTCGTCAGCCTCAAAGGTATCACTAGAAGGCGATAAAGCGACCTCAACATCTGGTTTTCCCGGCCTGTATGTTTCAATGAACGCTTTTGATCGGTCTTTATCTATGTAAACCAGCCTGACCATGAGTTCACGGTCATATTTTTTGTAATCACGCAAAACAAAAGCATTCTCATATTTCCCTGATGGAGAGGTAACTGAAATATTTACTTCTTTGCTGGAAAAGTTTGTTAAGGATATGGCATATGCTCCATCCTGTATCACATCCCCCATCGATAAAGAGATTTTAGGCGTCGACAGCACCCACACTTTTTCAAATTCGTGCCCATACAAAACGATAGAGATCTTGCCTGAAGAGATTCCATTCACTTTGATCTTAAGGTCATTGTCATATATTCTCTGATCGTTTGGGCCGGCATCCACATAATAGGCTTTTTTGAAGTCATCGTTCTTGTATACAAGGATCACAGCCGATGGCTCTGCAGCTTCCTGATCAAGTTCATAGACCTTCAGGGTATATCTTTCAATTGTGGCCTTCTCCCCAGGTCCAAGCTCAAAACTTCCTTTATAGACCCAGATATCCTCATGCTGAAAATCATATGCACTGCTGGGAAAGATGGAAAACAGCAGTATAATGAAAGTAAAAAAAACATGTGACGTTCTTTTCATATCAGATCTTCATATGTTCTTTTTCCACGATGCTGGTCAACATCCATAACAACAGGACAGCAAGGCACATGTATCCTGCTATCCATGTAAACGCTTCCACATATCCTATGCTGTCAAGCGCAAGCCTGGAAACAAGATTAAGAGGTGAATTGGTATATAGGTACGATGACATGAACAGAAGTATCAGTACAAGTGAATAGAACAACTGAGCTGTTCCTCTTTCTCTGCACAAGACAGCTATTATGCTTCCCACAACGACAAGTATCAAAGAAACAATAGCCACCATTAATAGGATCTCAGTAAAGTTATTGATCCCTATGCCATTAAGTCCCAGCAGTAACATCCAAGCCAGAGACTGTACAGGTGAAATGGCAGTTGCAACCAGAGTTTTCCCTCCGATCACATCTAGCAGGGATACAGGAGAAGCGAGCAATAAATCCAGTGTTTTGCGCTCAAATTCTTCGGTGATCATGTCAATTACAAGCCCGCCTGATATGAAAGCAGGAGTGAACACCAGTAGTGGCAGAAGTGCCACGTAGATAAATTCCAGCTTACTGGAAGATGTACCTTTATCCCACCGCATGATCTGAATATCAAGAGGGGTGTAGCCATCAAGCCGCGTGGTCCTTATGGTCCTTACACTTTGCTCGAATTTCTCAAGTGGTTTTTTCAACTGCAGTGAAACAATCGTTGCTTTCAGTTCGGATCTGGGTAGATATATGTCCAGATTGATCAGATTATTTCCTTCAGCCGTTTCGTTAGGTATGTTTATTATCGCATCTATTTTCCGGTCATAGAAATCATTATAAGCTTCCCCGAAATCAGCATATTTCACTGGCTCCAGATCACTTATTTTCATCAATTTGAAGAGTTCTCCTTCGCCATCTCCAATAACCCCTATCTTTGATTCTTTCATTTGCATACCTTGCAATGCCATTGGGTCATAGAAAGATGTAAGGCCTACAACAAGGAAGGCAGAGAAAGAAGCAATGAACAGCTGTACAAGTAAGGAAAGCACGAATGTCTTTTCAAGCAGCAATCCGTTATATTCCCTTCTGGCAATGGACAGGATCTTGCCCGGACACACTTTATTCTTATCCAAAAAGAAGCCCCCTTAGCAGGTAAGTATTGTAGATGGTATGTACTCCCGTTGCAACTATCAGGAAAAATACATAGTATCGGGGACCTGTAAAGTACACGCCCAGAGACGTGACCATGGTAGTGATCACATGTAATAACAAAGGTATCAGGAGCAATGTACCCATGGTCATCACTGATCCGAATGCAGAGGAAGCAATAGGTGCAAGGGTTATCACAGATACGAGTTTCTCTCCAAAGAAGAATCCACCACCTGAAAGCAATGCAAGCATTCCGGCAGTTTTCAGGTTCATTGACCTTAATCCTCTTTTCATGATGGTGTAGATACCTACGGATTTTGCTATTTCTTCCACAAGAGCCGAGAGTGTTATCATTGCAATGATCGAATAAGGAAGAGGCAGGTTGAAGAGCATCACTATCAGCATTAGTTGTGCCATGTAGACGAAAGGAATTGATACGATGCTAAGGGTAAATACAGAACCCAGACGTACCGAGAGGAACAGTTCCATGCAATCCATTGCCTTTTCGGTCATGGTCTTCTGGCTGAAAAGGTCTTCTTCCCGGAAGATCGCTGTACCAAAGCCATAGATGCTCAATGCAACGAGATAAAAAGGTAATGTGGAGAAGACATACTTCCCAAAACTTATGTTTCCCTCTTCTATCAAGTTAACCATGAGCGTCATTGGAGAAATAGAGCTTACTGCATGCACATTTGCAAACATGGCAGGAAAGAACACATATCCTGAAACGATCACGGAGAAGAATACCATAGCGAATGTCAGTTCCTTGAAACTGCGGGAAAATATAGCTGCAATGAAAGATAATGAAAAGAACAGGAGTAGTACAGGAAATATCACTCCTATCATTGCAAGGGATGTTCCCAGTTCATGGATGTCCGAAGGTCTTTCGATGTAAAGGGAGATAACTGATAGCAGGACCATGGCGACAAGCACATATGGGATGCTTTTTCCAAGCACTATGTCCCTGCTCCTGAGAGGAGCCATAAGCAACAACTCACATCTGCGGTTGGTCCTCTCTTCCATTATACTGGAAGAATAGAACTGAGAAACAAAGTAAATAGGAAAGATGAATAAGAAAGAGTAAAGTATTGCTGTGAAAGGTATGGGCGGCGTAAAATTGGAAGGTGTGGCAATGGTCTGTCTCTCAAATAATGTTTTCGAATCACTATTATCCAGATCCTCCAGTTCTTCCGGCGAAACAATGTGAGAAGTTCGCTTAGCTGCAGCTGCATTTCCTTTATACTCTCTGGCACCATCTGCATTTTCATTCTCATCATCCGAAACCTGATCATCTTTCTGAGTAGTTCCCCCCAGTACCTGAAAGCTCTCAGGTCTTTCAAGGTCATGGATAGTAACCCATACGGGATGGCTGTTGTTAATATCGTTGTACGATGAAAGGACAGCTTCTCTGTGATCAATGAACACCTTCCCCAGTGCATCGGCAGCGGCAATTGATTTTTTCGTGCCTGAAAGGTATGCACGGTCCTCTACAACCGTTATATCTGCATCTTTACCATCGTCAGTTAATACATAGAATCTTTCATCAGCTTCTATGATGCTGTTCAGCTCCGGGGAAGCAGAAACAACACTGTATATCTTTTGATCCAGATTCATGCCTGTAAAGGATACTGCATATGATACAACAGCAAGTAGCAGTAATGTGAAAAGGATAGCAAATACAGACCTGTGGCTGAACTTCATTCCTGATCTGAGAAATTCCCATTTAGCAACTGTATACCAGCCTGACATCAAAATATATAATGTTTTTATTATATTAATAGATATGGAACCTGCAGATGCCCGAATCTTTTAATGGACATTGAGTACAGTTGGGTCCAGAATATCAAATAAATATATATAATTTAAAGTATTATTTTACTTTTGCACATGATAGAAGTGAATGGGCTGAGAAAGAAATATGGTGACTTTGTTGCCGTGGACAGGTTAAGCTTTAATGTGGGAAAGGGCGAGATATTTGGTATTGTAGGTCCAAATGGTGCAGGAAAGACCACTACCCTGAAAATGCTTAGCGGCCTAGTGAGGCCTACTGCAGGTAGCATACGGATAAATGGTATCGATATGTCAGTGGATCCCGTAAGGATAAAATCCTTTCTTGGATTTTTGCCGGAAGAATCTCCTCTCTACGAAGGCATGTATGTGGAAGATTACTTACTCTTTTTCGGAGAACTATACGATGTTAAAAAGCACATCGCCAGACAAAGGATCAACTCTCTTCTTAACGATCTTTCGCTTAATGCCGCAGGCAAGCGTATAGGCGACCTTTCCAAAGGCATGCGCCGCAAGGTTGCTATTGCAAGATCCCTCATAAACGACCCGCAACTGATCATATACGATGAACCAGGTTCTGGGCTTGACCCTATGACCTCCAGGTTCATAACCGAATATATAAGGTCTCTAAAGGAAAGAGGCAAGACCGTTATTTTCAGTGCGCATAACCTGTATCAAATGGAAAGCCTTTGTGACCGGATCCTCATAATCAAAGATGGAAAGCAAGTTACACTGGGCTCCGCTGCGCAGATACGAAAAGACCATTCGAAAGTTCTCTACAGGCTGGAGTTTATGCTGGAAGATATTGAGGACATATGTATTCAAGGCGTAAAACGTCTGGAAGACAGGTTCGTGCTTGTCACTGCAGACATGGGTGCTGTCAATGAGATCACAGGACGCGTAGCCACAAACGGAGGCAGGATAATAGAAATGAGGACCATCGAGCCTGCCCTTGAAGAGGTATTCCTAGAACTTATGGGCGTAGATCTTACTCATAGTGATAGCTGATATACCTGCAAGCTTCAAAAGGGATTAATTCAGTCCCTTTTCATTAAATAGAGCTGCATATTTCTTATCACTGGATTGTATATGAATGACCAGCCAGTTCTTGAGGAAATTTAAAAGATCATAGCTTAATCCGGTTTTTCCGTTTTCATATCCTTTTTTGAACTCAAGTACCTGTTCAACAAACTTTTCATGTGAGAGCTTATGTGCTTCATAATCCGGATAACCGAACTTCTTCATGTATTTCTCTTCAGTGGAGAAATGATATTTTGTATAGTCAGCCATTTTATTGATGATAGTAAGAGACACTTCTTTGCTCTTAGCATGCAGCATAGCATCGTGGAGCTCGTTGATCATGCCTACAAGCTTCTTGTGCTGTTCATCGATCTCTTTTATATTCACACTATACTTATCAGACCAGGTTATAAGAGACATTCGATCACCATGCGTGATATATTTTTAAATGTATAAATATATTTGCTGAATTATACGTCGAGTTATCTCTGACAATTACAGCGGTACGTTTATTAGTTGCTTATACAATTATTGCGCACGCAACAAATAGGAAACCGTGAAGATGGACAGACTAAGAGAACAGGAATCTATTGGCAGAGATATATCCCATCTGTTCAGATCCATCCGCAACTTCATGGGACGTCAGCT
>NZ_JBFXHJ010000010.1:0-26000 GCF_050177135.1 Methanomethylovorans sp. | reverse complement strand
GATCAACAAGGGTGATTGGTATGGAGTCACAGTAGAGGAAATCGCTTCAGGTGGCAGAGTATATTTTGGAAGAACAAAACCTGAATTATTCAACTATGAGCCAGGAGATATACTTTACATCGGAGTGAAAACGTTAACTATCGAATTGGAAGATAGGACCATGGAAGTTTCTCTTTATGATGCGGATGATAACAAGCTTGACTGGACGATAATCTGACTGTTATGAACTTATTTACCCTTCAAAGGGATACATATTTCCATCAGGTCTTCTGCTATCATTACATTTTCAAATACTTCTTGTGCTTCCCTCAGAAGAGGAGAAGCATCATCAGTATATCTGGAGCTTATATGGGTGAGGACCAACCTGGCAACACCCGCTTCCTTTGCAAGAGTTGCTGCTTCAAATGCCGTAGAATGCTTGGATTCCTTTGCCCACTCTTCCTGATCACTGGCAAGAGTGCTGTCATGTATAAGCACGTCTGCATTCCTGCTGGCCAGAAGAATTGATTCGCATGGCCTGGTATCACCAGTATAGACGATCTTTCTGCCAGCCCTTTTTTGCCCAACGACATCAGCAGAACGTATCAGTTGTCCGTTGACCTCAACGTCCCCACCATTATGCAGCTTTGAAAAAAGAGGGCCTGGAGGCACTCCCAGAGCAATGGCTTTTTCACGGTCAAACCTGCCTCTTCGAGGTTCCTCGGTAAGCGCATATCCAAGGCTGGGAACGCTGTGATCTGTCCCAATAGCAAGGATACAATAACCATCTCTTTTCACAGTATCTCCCGGAGACAATTCAACTGCTTCCACTTCAAAACGAAGTTTGTAATAACCGAGACCAATGAAAACATTAACAAATTCTTTAACCCCCTGCGGACCATATATTTGCAATGGTTCAGTCCTTCCCAGAAAAGACATTGTCTGTATAAGCCCAGGGACACCAAGCATGTGATCTGCATGAAAATGAGTGACGAAAATAGAGGTAAGAGCTTTCATTCCTGTTTTGGCACGCATCATCTGTTGTTGAGTGCCCTCTCCGCAATCAAAAAGTAAAAGTTCCCCTTCCCTGTTGACCATAATTGCAGATGGATTTCGGTTACGCGTAGGCAAAGAGCCACCTGTGCCAAGAAATAATATGCGGAGCATAAAGGGAGATAGTACAGAAGATATTTATTGATTACCTAGTGAAGCACTGGATAAAAAGAGAACTATAATAGATGTGAAACAGACACATCTCCTTTTCTACATGCCACCAGCAGGATAACTGATTTCTATTTAACTACCACTCGAAAACTTCTTATAGAATCCTTCAAGTAGAGATAAGTCCATAACTATAAAAGTTGAAAAAATCACTTTAAAAAAGATCATCCAAATTATATACATCCAAGAGGACAAATCATGAAATGGCAAGGCAGATCAAGAAGGAAGTACACAGGTGCTAAGATTAAGGCTTACCGTGCAAAGAGAAAATTCGAACTGGGACGTGAACCGGCTGACACGCGCCTTGACGATACAAAGATCAAACTGGTTTCCACAATGGGAGGAAACAGCAAGGTGAGATTGCTCCAGTGTAATGTAGCCAATGTGACAGATGCAAATGGCAAGGCACAGAAGACTACTATTCAAACCGTGGTTGGAAATGAAGCTAACGAGCACTATGTCAGACGTAACATCCTGACAAAGGGTTCAGTTATCCGTACCCCCATAGGTAACGCAAGGATCACCAGCCGTCCTGGACAGGATGGTGTGGTCAATGCAGTGCTGCTCAGCTGAGCACACTCTTTTATTTTATTCACTGTTTTTCTGATTTCAAGGGGTTGCTTATGAGATGGATATTGAAACAAGACATATATTAGAATGTCTGGAACAAGATGCCAGGGTCACTCATGAAGAGATCGCAACCCTGACAGGCCTCCCGGTAGAATATGTGAGCGAACGGATCAAAGAATTAGAAGATATTGGAGTGATCCGCAAATATAGAGCGATCGTTGACTGGGATCTTGCAGGTGACGAGCACGTATACGCGATCATCGAATTAAAAGTAACATTGGAACGTAATTTGGGATATCAGGCAATAGCTGAGCGTCTGTATAAATTCCCGGAGGTACGTTCTGTAAGGTTGTTATCCGGCCAGTATGACCTTTCACTCACAGTAATGGGAAAAACAATGAAAGAAGTCGCATTTTTCGTCGCCGAGAAGATATCAACTATAGAGCAAGTGCAGCATACAACTACCCACTTCGTGCTTAAAACTTACAAGGAAGACGGAGTCATCCTTCAGGAACAGGAAGAAACAAGCCGTTTAGTTGTAACCCCATGAGTATCAAAAAGTGGAACCTGATGCAGAGGGATGATCATGGACGACAGATGCAATTCAGAGAGATTTGTGGCAGATGTGATGACAAAAGTCCCGCCTTCGGGAATACGCAAGTATTTTGATCTTGCATCCGGCATCGAAGGCGTTATTTCTTTAGGAGTTGGAGAACCGGACTTTGTGACACCCTGGCACATACGGGAAGCATGTATCCATTCCCTAGAGTCGGGTAAAACATCATACACTTCTAACTTTGGACTTCTGGAACTTAGAGAAGAGATCGCTAAACTATATTCTCAGGAGCATTGTACACACTATGATCCGGCTTCGGAGATCCTGGTCATGTCCGGTGTCAGCGAAGCACTTGATGTAGCGATACGAACCATAACCAATCCCGGTGATGAGATTATAATACCTCAGCCTGCTTATGTGGCTTATGTCCCTTCGGTCATGTTCGCCGGAGGTGTACCTGTACCTGTGGTCACTCACCTGGACAACAATTTCAAACTAACAGCAGAAGACCTGGAAAAGGTCATTACTCCCAGAACGAAGGCATTGATCATTAATTATCCCAACAATCCTACGGGCGCAACAATGGACAGGAAGGACCTGGAAACTATTGCCAAAGTTGCTTCTGAGCATGATATAATGGTAATTTCCGATGAAGTTTATGAATGCCTGACATATAATGGAAAACACACCTGTTTTTCATCCATTGAAGGCATGAAGGATAGGACCATCCTGCTAAATGGTTTTTCAAAAGCCTATGCTATGACAGGTTTCAGACTTGCATATGCGCTGGCGCCGTCACCTATCATAAATGCAATGATGCGCATACATCAATATTGTATGCTGTGCGCTCCCATCACTGCACAGGTTGGAGCCATCGAAGCCCTTCGTAACGGTAACGAAGAGATGCAGCGAATGATAAGGGATTATGATCGTCGCAGACATTTGATTATAAGCGGGCTGAATAGAATAGGGCTGGAATGTTATGAACCGAAGGGAGCATTCTATGCTTTTCCCTCTGTTAAGAACACGGGACTGACCTCTGAGGAATTTGCAGAGAGACTGCTCCATGAACAGAAAGTTGTTACAATCCCCGGAGATGTGTTTGGACCAGCGGGAGAGGGCTTCCTTAGATGCTCATATGCCACCTCAAAGGAACAGATCGTAGAGGCCTTGGATAGGATGGAGCGGTTTGTAGGATCATTATGACCATGCAAGATCACTGTGCAGTGTATAATGACACTACATCATCATAATGATGAGTAGTATGTGCCAGAGTATAGAAATGTATATATACGAGAAGAGAGAGTAATACTACTACCTACAATGAAAAACGTGAATGACATTGGTGGTGCGCTTTGAGCCCCTCCACAGGGCTACAAACGAATTGGTTTGCACAAGAAGAATGTGATAGAAAGGAGCATAATATCCCCTCGAATTTCCCGTCAAACAAATGCTCCGATCCACATTCTTTAATTCGTGGTCAATAACAGAATTTTCTGCTTAAATTTCATTGAACACACATGATGCTGGGTCATTCTGGAAAAAAGTCGAAAAGTTCTTTTTCAAAGTCATCAAGCAGTGTGTTCATTTTATTATACCAATCTGTTATATTCTGCTTGAGCATTTGTTTAAACTGCTGTGGTGAAATTGCAACATATTCATAATAATAGCCGCCTATCTGGATAGAACGTGTTTCTCTGTAAACCAACCCAACGGCGATCAGGTTTTGCAATGAGCGATAAGCAGTACTCCGTTCTCTCTGCAACAGATCCCCTAATTCTTCTGCAGTCATCGGACCCTGTTCAAAGAGCTTCTTGTAGGCAAGCAAGTCAAGATTCTTCAGTCCCAGGACGCATTTTGCCACATCATCACATTTACAGTTAGCTCGGAGCATTTCATGAATGGAACTTGCCATTTTGTGCCTCTTTATCACAACAATCTAAAAGCATAAGTAATTGTACAGTTTGTACAAAACCATAACATCGATAGGTATATATATAGTTTCTCAGAACTCATCTTACCTTGAAACCCATAATTCCAGAAAATGAACGTTCTACAGAACCTCTTGACACAGATATGGTCATATACCATCCGGATATGAAACGTGCAAATGAGTGGGTTCTTACTGAATATGAACCACCGGTTCGCGACTTCTGCATATTCGTGCCCTGTGCTAAAAAGAAACCATATCATGAAAGTCCATCACATAAAATATTCGATAGACTGATCTTCGGGATACTGGAACCTGAAATGGTACATATTGTAGTATTTGGCACATGTGGTGTCACCCCCCGGGAACTGGATACCCAGTACCCATTCATGGATTACCAGTTCATGATGGGAAAATGTAATGTATCAAAAATAAAACGCGATTTCATTTTAATGGAAAGCAAAAGGCTTGCACGTTATCTTGAAAAAACAAAAAACAATTACAAACACAGAATAGCTTATTGTATAGGAGATTTCAGAACAGCGATGGAAAAAGCTGTTGAAATGACATCTATTTCCGTTACCATAGTTCCAAAGATCGAAACAATAGAGAGAAATATTCAGCCGGGTAAAAGCTTTGTTTTTGGAAGCCTCAATCAAAAGGATTACTTGCAGGACCTGGCAGAAGCTATTAGCAAACCTCTGGGCAGACAGGTCATTGAAGTAAAAGGAAAAGAAGAAATTATCAATGACAATGACTGGTATGTGTTGTAGTCATTGATAAAAAATAAAATACAATAGTTCTCAGAAAGAACTTAAATATGCTTTTAATTACTCCAGATATGGAGATTGAGCCAGAACCTGCATGCCACTATCACTGATATTAAGAACACGAACTTCATTGATAGTGCCTGAACCTCTCATCTTCATAACATAGATAGAACGCTGCAAGTTATTGCCAGCAATGATCCTGCCCAGCTTCACCACGGAATCTGCCCCGTATTCTACCATTTCATCAAGCCCATACATAGCTCCTACAGTTATAACAGAAGTAACTTCATGCCTACGGAATACGCCGAATACATCATCAATAAGTGTCCTGAGTTTGTAATTGGATTCAATGGCAAGGAATAGCGCTTCAATTGAATCGATGAATATTCTGGAAGGTTTTAGTTCTTCTATCTTGCTTTCCACAAGTTTTTTAAAGCTCTTGATCAGCTCTGAGGGTGCAATTTCCACACTTTTCTGCAACCTTAGGCTTGGGTCTGTGATATCAACAAAAACCAGTAAACCTTTCTTAACATATTCTTCCAAATCCCAGCCAAATGAAGTGTTCATTTCCTTGACAATAGATTTCGATTCTTCAGAAGTGATTATACACATCACTTTTTCGCCTTTCTTTGCTCCTTCGAGGATGAACTGGGTTCCAAATATGGTCTTCCCGGTACCCGAATCACCTGATACCACATTTGCAGTACCTTTAAAAAACCCTCCACGTAGCATCTCGTCCAGCCCTGGGATACCTGTATTTACCCTTTCTCTCATATCTGCGTCAGCCATTTATACCACCTATGAAAATCTAGGCACATTTTGTATTATAATATATAACTTTTTAATTCTATCGTCAGTGACTACATAACTGCACTGTATATATTAGTACCATTATAATATATAAAATGCTGTTTCCCATACTGTGGAAACCTGGACCATTTGAGCGATCCACTTACTTTACAAATGTAAATCCTTTTGCAATTGCTCTCTGCAAAGACAAGGCTTAATAGTGTTCAAAAGAAATAAGCATCATGAGGTGAGTGCAGAGAAATGCCAGAGGTCACAAAAGTATTACTGTTACTTAAAAGCATGGTTTACGAAAGTACAAGTCCACAGGAAACACTCAGATTTGCTAAATATTACCGAAAAAAAGGATTGTACGTGATAGTTGTACTTTTTGGACCCATGGGAGTGATGATGGCCAAAGCTGGAAAACAGGGTTTACCAGAATATGATTCTAAAATTAAAGACTGTTTAGACATGGGTATAAAGTTCAGATGCTGTGAATTGGGTGCATCTGTAATAGGGCTTGAAAAAGATGAATTGATACCAGGGATCGAAATGATCAGTTCCTATGAGATAGCTGACCTTTTTCTGGAGTTCTGCGAGCAAGGACAGTTGATAATCACATTGTAGAATCATTATACTTCTAGCTGTTAAAAGAGTGAAAAGTGATCATGATGCTAAGTCAAGATGAAGCCGAATACAGTGAAAAAGATATCCTGCAAAAAGTAGTAGCAGGGGAAGTATCATTCAGGAACATAGATAAACTAGCGGAGAGTGCGGACTCAGCAGTATACATTCGCAGGAATGCGCTGGCAGAGATCACCGGAACCAGATTTGAAGAGATACAGAATTATACACTTGATGCTGCGGCAGCGACAAAACGTAATATCGAAAACATGATAGGGGCTGTGCAGATACCCCTTGGGATAGCAGGCCCTTTGAAAATAAATGGTGAATTCGCCATGGGAGATTTTTACCTTCCCCTTGCAACTACCGAAGGAGCTCTGGTAGCAAGTGCCAATCGAGGATGTTCAGCCATTTGCAGTTCAGGAGGAGCTAATGTTCGCATCTTCCAGGATGTGATGACCAGAGCACCTGTATTCAAACTTGATGACGTTGTTCAGGCAAAGGCATTCACTGACTGGATCAGCAGGCCAGAGATATTTGCTCAGATGAAAGAGAAGGCAGAAGGAACTACAAGGTTCGGTAAGTTATTAGCTGTAGAGCCTTACGTTACAGGAAATACAGTATATCTAAGATTCATATTTGATACCAAGGATGCCATGGGGATGAATATGGTGACCATTGCAACTGAAGCGGTAACACATCTTATACAGGACGAATTTGGTGCTATACCTATATCCCTTTCAGGTAACATGTGCATCGACAAGAAACCGGCAGCTATCAATACCATACTTGGCCGAGGCAAGACGGTCATTGCAGATACTATTATCCCGGCAAAAATAGTGGAAGAAAAACTAAAATGCAAACCTGAGACCATGGCAGATGTCAATTACCGAAAGAACCTATTGGGATCAGCACGTGCCGGAGCACTGGGATTCAATGCTCATGCCGCCAATATAGTAGCAGCATTGTTCCTGGCCTGTGGACAGGACGCAGCCCACGTAGTAGAAGGGAGCACAGCAATTACCACAATAGAATTAACAAGGAATGGAGATCTTTATTGTTCAGTGACAATGCCAGCTCTACCTGTGGGTACTGTTGGAGGAGGTACCAGCCTGGGAACTCAGAAAGACTGCCTGAAGCTTCTGGGCGTGCAGGGACCGGGAGAACCAGCGGGTTCCAATTCAAAGAAATTTGCAGAAATAGTTGCTGCAGGTGTTCTTGCCGGGGAGATATCACTGATCGCAGCTCAGGCAGCAGGCCATCTTGCCAGAGCCCATGCAGAACTCGGCAGATAAATGAAAGAAAATACAATGTTGCAGGATAACCTGCAATCATTGA
This sequence comes from Methanomethylovorans sp., assembly GCF_050177135.1. Taxonomy (NCBI): domain Archaea; kingdom Methanobacteriati; phylum Methanobacteriota; class Methanomicrobia; order Methanosarcinales; family Methanosarcinaceae; genus Methanomethylovorans; species Methanomethylovorans sp. The sequence goes on along the minus strand of NZ_JBFXHJ010000010.1, from coordinate 18,223 downwards.
TCAAATCCAGATACCTTCTTTTCAGATGCTATCTTTTGCCTGCTGCAGCTTTTGATTGCATTCTTCCATTTTGCCGGCCGCTTCGAGGATCTTTGCCGCAGCTTCCTCGTACCCTGCTTCCCCGATCTTCCTGCTCCACTCATTGAAGCTTTTCAAGTGGCTTTCATTGTGCTCTATCCAGTGCTCCATCAGATGGAGTATCCTGTGTTTGTCGATGTGCTCTGTCAATAAATCACTTCCTTTATACCCCTTTATACCTCCCGGGGATCGGTGATATAACCAGTTATGGCGGATGCTGCAGCAGTTGCGGGAGATGCCAGATATACATAACCGCCCGCACCCATGCGTCCTCTGAAATTACGGTTAGATGTGGATACGCACACTTCCCCCGGAGCTATGACACCCATATGCCCGCCCAGGCATGGACCGCAACCTGGCATACCAATAGTAGCTCCTGCCTCAAGTAATGTAGCAAGCGTGCCGTTCATTGAAGCTGCTTTCATCACTTCTCTGGATGCAGGTATAATTATTGTCCTTACTGCAACCTTTTCATCCTTCAGGATATTAGCAGCAAGCTCCAGGTCTTCAAGCCGCCCGTTAGTGCAGGTACCTATGAATACCTGATCGATCCTTGTCACTGGAACTTCAGAGACACACACTACATTATCCACCTGATGAGGGAGAGCAACCTGTGGCTCCAGATCAGAAGCGTTTATTCGGAGATCCTTAAAATAACTTGCATCTTCATCCGCATATACAGGATCATACTCTTCTACTGCTCTACCCCGAAGATGATCAAAAGTGATCTTATCCGCCGGAACTATGCCCGCTTTGGCACCCATCTCTATTGCCATGTTACACAGGGTCATTCTGCCAGACATCGAAAGTTCGGAGATCGTCTGCCCATAGAATTCCATTGCTTTATAGGTAGCCCCATCAGCACCCACTTTACCAACGATGTGCAGAGTCAGGTCCTTTGCTGTGACCATTTTACCCAGTGAGCCACGGCTTGTAACCTTTATTGTCTGAGGAACTTTGAACCAGAGCTCTCCGGTAGCAAATATTTCGGCCATGTCAGTTGCACCAACGCCAGTACCGAAGGCACCGAATGCCCCATAAGTACATGAATGAGAATCTGCACCTACAATTAGTTTACCTGGAAGTGCAAAGCCTTGCTCCGGCAATACCTGGTGGCATATGCCACTTCCGACATCATAGAAATGCTCTATTCCCTGCTCTGAGATCCATTTACGGATATCGAACTGCAACGAAGCTGTGCTCTCATTGTTGGCAGGTACAAGATGATCAAATGGTATTATGATCCTGGAGGGATCCCACACTGAATTTATTCCCATGCCCTTAAATGCACGGACAGCCAGTACGCTTGTACCGTCATGCGCCATGGCATAATCGATCTTTGCCATCGCAAAATCATCGGCTTTCACGTCTTTCCCTGATGCCCGACTGAATATTTTCTCGCTGATAGTTCCCAAGAGAAAAACTCCGTATATGATGTTGAATTACATTAATTAGACCATGTATTTCATGATCTGATGTATCATAAAATCTTCGATGAAGAAAAAGAGTTTACTGGAACACAGGAGCAAGCCAGAGTTTAAAAAAGCCTTTGTAGTTGGCACTACAAAAAAAGATGGCGCTAAAAGGTTTAGGTCAGGCTTTTGAGCCTTTCTATGCTTTCAAGCACTGACAATTTCTGATACATAACATCATTCTCTATCCGCTGAATGATGTATTCAAGGGGAACTACCAGCTTGTAGAGCTTCACCGGTCTGCCTTTACCTTCGGTCTTCTTTTCTTCACGAACTTCTATCCAATTGTTGTCGCAAAGATATCTCATCGCTATACTGACTTCGGGCTGTCTGAGACCCGCTTTCTTTTCAATGGACCTGGATGTTACTTCTTCACCTGTAGAGAGACAAGCAAGAACAAGGGCAACTGAACGATTCATATTCAGTTTGCGTAAAAGTTCCACCATTTCGTATTCTCGTTCACCGATCTGTTCCGTTTTTCCGTTATTCATAGTATCACCATACTGTAGTACTATTGTATAGAACGTTATATTGTTAATAATCAATATTCAGTTATAAGTTTAATCCAAATAATTTATATATATAGAGTGTATATTTATTTCTCATTATTATGAGCATGTTTTTATAAAGTGTACCTGATCAGCAAAGCAGTATCCTATGACATAAAGATCAAAACAGAACAAAAAATACATAACCAGATCACTTTTTTGTAGATACAGTGTTTATGATAGGACATTCACTCCAGATCCAAAAGGAGAAACCATTGCAGCACAGTGAAGGAAAAAACATGCTACCAGCAAAACAGATGTTTACCGTTGAATAGTGGGCCCGCTGCGATTCGAACGCAGGACCTCACGGTTATCAGCCGTGCGCTCCACCGAGCTAAGCTACGGGCCCATTGGGTTAAAGCATGATACATTACATCACGCGACACACCAAATACGCATACAGGTACTTTAACATTTCGCTTTGATGTCACCACACATTAAATGATTGTTTAGGGACTGCAGTTTGCCCTATGTTCCTAGCGATACCTTTATCTTTAATGCTGTAAAGTAAGGTTGCTCATCATGGGCCGGTAGATCAGGGGAAGATCGCTACCTTGGCATGGTAGAGGCCTCGGGTTCAATTCCCGACCGGTCCATAAAAAAAGTTTAGATAGTCCCAAGCTGTTACTGCTTTTTGCACCCTTCTTTTATAAAATATGTACTCTGTGAAGATGTAGCTGTTCCTATATGTACTTAGTCGTCTAATTTGAACTGTTTCCTAAGCTCTGGCTCGAAATCCCCGTGTCCGAACTTCTTAAGAATGGCCAGCTTTTCTTCGAAGATTTCTCTCTGTCGTTTTTTTGACTCTTCCGGAGGAATGCGTACGATCATCCCTGGCTTATATTTCTCTACTACCCTAGACATTATGGGTCAACTACCTCAATCTCATACAATCGGTTCGACATCCCCATGGCCGAATTTCTTGAGAATGGCTCGCTTCTCTTCACGGATGCGTTCAATCTCTTCTTCAAATTTCCCAGGTGGGATGTGTACTATCATCCCGGGGATGTATTTCTCAGATACTCTGGTATACATTATGAATCCATTACCTCAACGATTGTATATTTCCTATCAGGATATATCGCCACAACCACTACTGCTGTATTTCGATCAAACAGCACTTCAGATTCTTCTGGATATGCGCTCAACCCATTAAGATATACTCCTTTTCTAGACATAAACTTTATTATTACACCATACTCTTTGCCAGCAAACTCTTCCGCTTTTGATAGGAGCATAGAAGAGGAAGAAAATGTATCGAAACGATGTTCAGTGCCGACAGCGAACGGTAAAAAACCACTGTAAAAAAGCAGCTGTGCAGGAACACCACCCCCACACAGCTAAGCATCGGCGTTAAGCAACTTCAGCTATGATGAGTTCTATTGCCTTGTCTTTTTGTGATCTCAGATTATCCAGGGCCTTGGCATACTTGGAAAGGTTGTACAGGAACATACTTTCGTCCTCAGTGAAACCTTTCTCTGCACCCCTGGCCTTGATCACGTCTAACTCGAAACCCGGGACACTGGAAAAAGTGTCTGCCAGCTTGAGAGCGTTGTTTATGGTCTTGGCAGTCGCCGGGCTGGCCTTCATCTCCGCAAACTTTACAACTGGTGCCTCGTCGGCTTCATAGACCGACTTGTAAGCAGCGCGCATGGATGCTTCCAGATTATCGTCTTTTTGCTTCTTTCCGGCTATGGCGAACATCTTCTCTAATTCTGTTCTGTGTTCTTCTAGCTTTTCAAAAATTGGGTGAAAGTGCAGTGATGACATGTGATACCTCTTTCAATCATATGTATTTACAGCATCATCAACAACTTGCCACATCTTTTTCTTGTTCTGCCTGGCAAGCCACCGGATGTTGTCACGGGTTCTGCGTGGGACTAAAATAAGGACCCAATCGCGCTTATCAAACATATTACGTAATATGTACTCATTGTTTATATTAGAGGTGCTTGATATTGAAAAAGTGGTGAAAAAGTTATCATGTGCCGGGGCCGTTCAGCATGCTTTCTCTTTTTTTGATATCAGGATATACTCCAAGCTCGTTCCATCTCTCATGGTTCAGAAACTTCGCCCTCTCTTCTTTCAGAGAATCTATCTTTTTTGAATGTGCTTCGACACACTTTTCAATACCACCCAGCGCTGTTTTAATCCGGTCTATTGAGACGTCGTCTGTGGTATGGTTAATCAAATCATCGCATAACAGGTTTGTTATATTGAAAGCAACCAGAACCAGTTCACTTGATTGGATCTCAGAATCTATATACCTGAGATGCTCTTCCCCTAATGCCTTCGCCATATGGATATTGGTTTCGCGGCAAAGAGCTATCAGATATTGAATGTGTTTTCCAGGGTCCCGGAAAGTAAGGTGTTTTTGTGAAAACAATTCATTCTGTTTGTCTACTTCATCTGAAGTGATATCCCCGCAGCGCACTCTTTCTGCCTGACTGAATGCCATATCATGCGTATACTTTGCCAGCTCTTCAGGGGCCAGCTGATCTATTATTTTATCAGTTGCCCTACCTAACACATCACTTGCCTTACCTAATATCGTTGCACTCATTTTTTAGCCTCCATGGCTGCTTCTATGAGCCCCAAACGGACCTTAATGTCCTCTATCTCTTCATCCTTCAGGATGGCATTATGTGTTTGAACTGCCTGGATGTAGACTCTATAGTACTGGAGTTTGACCGGATCATTATCATAAACCATGAATTTAGGCTTAGATAATCTCCCATGTAGGCTGTCTACTAACCAGGCCGATCTTTTCAGTAATTCGTTACGGTCTATTTTTTTTGCGAACGTGGTCATTTCGTTGCTGTTTTCATCCATTTAAGAAGCCTCCTGCCTTGAAAATAGTGAAGTGGTATCTGATTTCATTATATACCTCCAATTTTTAATACAAAGTCAACTGTTCGTATCTCTTTGCCTGGCCTCCATTACCACTCTTCTTATGGTCCCTATCTTTACATTGTACTCGTTTGCTAATTCTCGATGACATTTTATAGGCGCTTCTTTTACGATCCGAGCTTTGTCCGCTTGGCTCAAATCGTGGATAGTATGGTAACGTATTTGCTGCATCTGATTGCACCTGTATAGAGTTGTTGTAATTCCGGATCACACGCTTCACGGTGTTCACACCAATATCGAGTTCATGCGCAATATCGAAGTAACACCTTTTCGGAGCTTCCTGGAGAATGTGATATATTTCCACATGAGTTAAGGCCTGTATGTTCCTCATGTGTACCCCTCCTTCGGTCCAAGATCCTGGAAGAAAAGCAGGCCTTCACACTGAGCACATAAGTCATAGCTGTCCCCATTTACTTTTTTGTTTTTAGCAGGCACAGCACCACAGCATGAACATTTCTTGATCTTGCCGGTCTTGACCACTGCATCTATTGCCAGGCCGACAGCACCGACACTCATACCATATACGTTTTCGATATCACGAATTATTGATACCAAACAGTCGTGATAGTTTTCAGCGTTGATATATCCGTTCTTTTCTTGCCAGGATATACACATCTGATTGACAAGGGAAGGCAGTTGCACGCCCTTTTTAGGTCGGCTTCGAGGGGGGCATCTGTGAACACTTGCAATCTTACCGGATTCCATCGGCCTATGTGTGGAGATATGCCTCAGCTCTGAATCAAAGGACCTCACAAGGTTACGAGTATGATCTGCCAGGACATATCCCACAGGTTGCTTGTCCAGGAGAACGTAAAGAGAGATCCTGCCATTAGATGCACTTGTCCTTGTCCACCTGCCAGCAGTGCCGGCTCGCTTTTCTACGCTGGCTTTTGCCTTCAGGATGGTTTTTGAGAGGGCGGTCATGTGACCACCTCCGCACGACTCGGGATGGTCTCAGGATCCGCGAGCTTTGCGTATTTCTCAACTATTGTTTGGAGTTCGTCATATGGGACTTTTAGAGCCTTGCCAAGATCATGCACAGCCATCCACGAGTTAGTATGGTTTATGGGACCGTGTGTTTTTTCCCATAACCTCAGGCGGCTGAACATGTTTTCCCAATGTCCGCCCCCACTATTACCGCAATCAATAGCCGCTGTTACACTAGGAATTACCTCCACTGTTACCTCACTGTTCGGTATTGGCTGACAGTCTGATACCTCTGATACCCCGTTTTTGACTTCGTGTGTAAAAGTAGAACTATCATCTTTTGAAAAAGAGTCTGTGAGATTTTCTACATACTCTTCTTTTTTTATGGTATCAGAGGTATCAGAGTGTCTACTGTTATTATTATAGGTAATAGTATGGGTATCAGAGTGGTAACAGTGGGTATCATCGATAGCCAGAGATACCACCGAGCCAAAGAGATCAAATGCATTGAAGTCACTTAGACAGAAGTATACTTTCTGCGCATAATGACCGCGTGCTGTCTCTACTGTTCTTTTTTCATAGGAAAGCCCCTTTACTTTGTTGATCAGGCCTGAATCGTTGTTTTTGTTTTTTCCGTAAACTAGATGTGAGACCCTGCCAACTGTAACACCTAGTGCCTTTGCAATTTCTTCACGTGTGGCCTCTTTGCGTTTTGCCAGGACAGCGCAAAACTTCATTTCAGCATCAGTGAGTTTAAGACCCTGGTTCTCTGCTCTGCTTGTGTAAAGAGCCTTTGCCGCTTCGTAGTCTTCAAGGTCTGCTATAAGGGCCCCGTCTGGATCCTTCCGCCTCTGTCGATGCCTGAGAACTGCATAACTTTTGATAATGTCCAGGAAGATAGGCAAGTTTCGACGGTTTCCAGGATCATTCCATGTGATGTCTTTTGCGTATGGGATCTTAACAACGTACTTTGACAGTTTGATGTCTCGGAGGATCTCCCTGCATGTTAGCACTTCGTCTGTTTCAGGGAGCCCAACTTCACCACTTGCAGCGCGTTCTAGTTGAAATTGCATTACCCTATGGTCCTGTTCGGGGCTTTCATCGACCCCGCCCCCAAATTGCCTATTAAGAAGTTGTAAACTCTGATCATCGTCTACAGATGTTAACCACCAGGAAAGCCTAGCAGGTATCCGCTTTGTTTCCTTTTTGCGCTTAATATCTAACGTAGTGTAATGTGTCCCTTCCTGGAAATTGGAAGTCGCTCTCTTAATTGTGCCTTCCAGTGTCTCGGTAAGATCGATATCATCACAAAAGATGATACTACCTTCTTTCGGTTCCATATAAAAAATGGCTTTATCGGATAGCGCGGTCTCGTGGATCCATCCCCTTGGTATCAGATGTGCCATTGCCTTGCAACAATGTGTTTTACCCTTGCCAGAGTCGCCGCTTACTTTTGGCTGGATGCCATCAGAATTTAAAACAGATTGGATGCCAATTGATACTAAAAGAGTTTTCTTAACACCATCGTCCCCCACATGCAGCCCATCACATGTCTGCAGTATGTAACTCACTGGGTCGCCCGTTTTGGCTATTTCCCTTGCCCTTGCTTTGATATGCTCGGGAACTTCCTCTCTTTCGGGCTCTGTCTGTTCTGTGGCATGTGAGGCCTCCTTACCCTGTTTACCTCTCTTCACATCCTCACTTGCATCATAGAACTGTGATAAAATAGGGTGGGCCTTGATAGTCTCTGTTCGTGCTGTCGCCTTCGTTGCGATCTTCCCTATCTGATATTCACTGTCTGCACTATCATACTCATCTAAGAAGATCAGCTTACATAGTAGAACCAGCTCTTCAAATGTCGCACCGTTGGCCTTCAGTTCAGCGAAAAAATACAGTGTAAGCTCTCTTCCGGATGCACCATGAAAAATAGACATATCCCGGTAATGTGGGTTTGATCTCTGGTTGTCTGTGAAGTAGGCCTTAAAGAATTTCCTGAAAACATGCCTGCAGTTGTTCACAGATCGCTGTAATGCCTCGAAGGTTGCGACATTGGCCTTAATTCTGTCTATGAGTTCATTGCTCATCTGTGGTCTGTTCTCAGGCTCTCCCTGTGTGAACTGGTACTTATCACCGCTTGGGTGTATCGAAGGTGTGAGTACGCAATTATTACCATTGTTCAGGATTTCAAAACCCAGTGCATGGTATTTCTTAGCCGTAAGCTCATCACAGTACTTAAAAAATAAATGATCTCTGTTACCTGTTCTCTGTTGTCTTACCCACGGTGAGATATCAAGGCCTTCCCAGAGACCTTTTACAATGAAGTCGCGGTCTATTACTGTGCAGTCTGACAATTCCCCACAGATAAGACCTATGTTCTTAGGATCCTTGGTGTCGAAGTAGCTTTTAAGCTCGCTTTCTGTGAAGTGCTTGTCTATTTCAGACCACTTATTCACAATCGGTATCTTATCGTGTGCTCTCAGTGGGTGGATGTAAAAACCAATGTCCTGGTATGCCTTCGATGCCTCGTACATGACAGCCTCATTGGTCACAGTCGTCATCATAGGACACCTCCCAGCGTTCAGCAGCTTCAACAAGTTCCTGTGTGGCATCGAGGAAATGCGCTACTGCAGGATGAGAACTATAGACCATCTCGAAGGTTTCCCAATCGAGGTGTGTGAGTTGCTGGATCAGTGGGTGTGAGGCCAAAGACCAGAGTTCAAAGGAATCGCTATTCATTGCGCTTCCTCCATGATCTTCCTGGCAAGATCCACGAACATTAGAAGAGTTGGGTTTGTCGCCTTTATGAGCTCATAAGTATCCGGCTTCACATTGGCAAAATCCCTAATTACGGGCTCATTTCTCAACTGCTGAAGGCCGGGGTCAATAATATATAGTTTAGGGTCGTTTATATGTAGTGCAGCACAGTTTTCTATAGCCGGGGTGTGCCCGCTCCCGGCTTCCATTCCTTTTGAGTTCATGTGTTACCTCATGTATTTTGTAAACAATCGTTTACGGTTGCATGAGAGCCCGGCCCAAGAACTAAAAACGTATACCTTTTTTTATATACAAATGATACACGTTTTGTTTATATGTTATAACAGCTAATACCATAGTAATAACATGGTATTACACCTGTGTTGTGGGGTGTCCGTGTTATATAGGAGGACTTTTAGTTCCTTGAGCTTACCGGGGATGCTGTAACATCCCCGTTGGCTCTCAATGATCGTGATCTTATTTTTTCTCCTTGAAGTAGCTCATTGGAGACCTCATTTTCAATACCTGCTTAGATTGTGAGGGTGTTCTTTCGCGTCCTGTGGTCGTTTTGTCGCTCACAGTCGTTCCTCTCTCTGATTGAAGTAGTTATCTGCCATCTGATCCACAAGAGCCCACATCTTCAGGCCGGTGTGTTCAGCTTCGGCTTTTATTCTTTCGCGCGTTCCGTGCTTTACGGCCACTGTCGTATACTCAAAATTTCTTACCAACGTATCACAGCAGCATGATTTTTTATAATATGCGTTATATGTCCTATGAACATATAAAAGTTTCCTATATCACTATCGGTATCCGCAGTATAAAAAAACGATGGCAATGGGGTGAAAGTATTCTATACGAATAGTTGAATGTGAAAAAGGACATGGGCGATGTCCCCCGCGTTTCATTCTATCACGTACCCTGCATCTTCCAGGATGCATCTTGTAAGCTCTACATCTTCCTGCAGGATCCTGCTACATGTAGGACAGGGTAACTCTTCCGCGTTAGGACCATCGAACTCAGTTCCACATTCTCCACAGTACCATGTGAAATTCACCCAGGAACCACCTCCGCTTCGAGTGCCTGCAGCGCTGCAATGACTTTTTTCAACGTTCTCTTATAAGCGGGTCTTATGGCCGCCAGATCCTTATCTGGAAGTCTTGATCCGGGCCATTCGTCTTGGATTAGATTGTTTATGTTTCCGCTTTCAAGTTCGCCATCCAGGCACTGCCTCAATGCAGCGTAAATACACATTTCTGCAATTGTGCCGACAGGAACACGATCGACTACACATTCACCCGCGACCGAGTAGAAACTTTTACCTATTCTTTCCAGGCTCATGTTTCTCAGTCCTCCAGTCCTTCATCTATAATATATGGTTCATCGTATGCAATCTCATACTTGTCATCCTCTGCATAGAAAGGACATCTACATGGCCGGTGTCCACAAAAAACACAAGTATGAGAGGTCATGCCCTCGCCCCCATCTGCACAGGTTCACGGTGACCTGTTTCTCCTTGCCATTCTACCGGCTTCCAGTCTGCCAGGATCTTAAGGACATGTCTTACCTGCCAGTATTCGCTTTCGTCTTTCGTGTGGGTAAATATCCAGTTCTTGTTCTCTACACTGTTATACAGTTCGGCTGCAGTTGCCTGCAAGTCTTGAAATTCGTTCATGTTCTTATGCCTCCGTTTGTGGATCCTCTTGGAAGCCAAGAACCTACAAAAGCAATATATCTCAAGAGATACATATTCACAAATTGCGAGTCAGTGAGTCTTTGTAAGTTTCGGCTTTCAGGGATTCACTCATCATTCTTATTTTCCTTCGTTACTGCTCCCGGGTAGGAGTGATAACTATGCTTGTTCCGTCATCTGTCACTTCCACAGTGCTGCCTTTCTTGAATCCGTACTTATCACGCAGATAGGCAGGGATACACAGAAAAGCACGATTCTGTGGAGCTAATGTAATTCTTCTCCGAGTCATCGTATATACATATGTATGAGCAAATATTTAAACGTTGCTGCTACATATGTACATACATGGAAAAACCAGAGTGGACCAAAACAAAGGGATTTAGATTACCACAAAGGACACTGGACCAATTAGATTATCTAACCACAGATGGCGGTTTTAGAAATGCTACCGAAGCAATTATTATAGCAGTTGATCGTCTGTATATGCAGGAACAGTTCGGCACTACTGTATTAGAAGATATAGATATCATAGCGGATTATGCTGTAAAGTATCCTCAAATTGTGGATTTTATGTATAAAAACATGAAAGATCCGCTAAAAAGAGAGGAATATCACAAAAGGCTAAATGAGAGAATAAAAGAAAAATCAGAAAGTAAATAAACTAAACGTGTCATTTTATGGCATGGCACTGCCTAACATTCTAGAACAAAATAATAAAGTTTATATGCCATCCACTCTCTGCTTTTTATAACGGATGCTGATGTAATTGGGAAAACTTGAAAGGTTATCCTGACATGCTGGAGGCAATTGATAATAATTTTGATTCAGTATATTGGCATCCAGGTGTACTGAAATAATTGGGTTGGTGAATATAGATGGCCGATGTGACATTACTACTTTTTTTAGTAGCAGCAATTCTTGGAGTTCTTTATTTTAATCAAAGGTCAAAATATAATAGGGCCATTGAAAAATACAAAGGAATCGAAGATATAGAATCAGAGATTGATAAAGCAAAAAAAGAGTTCCAGAAGACTAAAGAATCACAAGAAGATGTAAATAAGAAGTTAGCTGCACAGAACAAAGAGCTAACTGAAGAGTATGCAAAGAAGAAGCTTGTTTATGATAAGCTTTCAAAAGAGGTAAACTCCTTAGAAGAAAATCTCGAAATAATGTCTTATGGTCTATATAAGCCACATTTTGATTTCAATACTTCAGAAGAATACAAAGAGAGGATCATAGCCAATAGAAATTTACAAAAACAAATGCTCAAGGACAAAACGGCAGCAGTGTGTAAAATCACGTGGAAAGTTGAAGGCAGTGAAAAAAAAGGGGAACAGATGGTTATCCGCAACATTAAACTTATGTTGAGGGCCTTCAACGGCGAGGCAGATGCTGCTATTTTAAAGGTTAGATGGAATAATGTCCAAAAGATGGAAGAAACTATCAAAAAAGCATATGAAGCCATCAATAAAATGGGTGAAACTACCCAGATACAGATTGAAGAAAAGTATCTGAATCTGAAACTCGAGGAGCTATATCTTGCATATGAATATCAAGAGAAACTCTATCAAGAGCGTGAAGAGCAAAGGCAGATCCGGGAACAGATGAAAGAAGAAGAGAAAGCTCAAAGGGAATTAGAAAAAGCCGCACAGGAAGCTGAACAAGAAGAACTTAGAAGACAGCGAGCATTAGATGAAGCAAGGAAAGAGATGGAGAAGGCATCTGGTGAGGAATTAGCCAAGCTTGCTGATAAAATATCTATCCTTGAACAGCAATTAAAAGAAGCTCAAGACAAAGAAAGAGCTATTTCCCAGGCCCAGTTGACAAAGAGTGGACACATATATGTTATATCTAACATCGGTTCTTTTGGTGAGGATGTGTACAAGATTGGTATGACCAGAAGACTAGAACCCATGGACAGAGTTAGAGAACTGGGGGATGCTTCCGTTCCTTTTGAATTTGATGTTCATGCTATCATATACTCAGAAAATGCACCTGAGTTGGAGAATAAACTGCATAGAAAGTTCGATGATAAACGTGTCAATCTGGTGAACTATAAAAAAGAGTTCTTCAATGTAAGCCTGGAAGAAATCGCAGATGCAGTTAAAGAGATGCATGGTGACTTTGACTTCACTTTGATTGCTGAAGCGAAGCAATACAGAGAAACTCTTGCATTAAGGGAACCAGTGACACCGGCTGCAGCAATCGATGATGTTGTGGAGAGGGAATTTCCGGAAAGTATATGATGGTGTGGTTTCCTTTTCCACACACCACTTATTTCATTTTCTTATCTTTTCTTTTCTTTTCCCCCATATCTCATCATTATGAGCATTAACACATAGAATATATTAACAATGTTTATATATTTGAAAAATCGATGTCTAATTAGCAGATCTTCATTTTGGCCTATAGGTCAATAAGGATGAGAAGATCCAAAGCCGGAGGGAAAAATATGACATCTATGGACATATTCATTAGGATAATGCTAATAACAATAGTAATGCTGCTTATGGTAGCTGTACTTGGTCTAATGTCCGTAGCAAATGCTTGTGAAATCTCTGGTCACAAGAACCAAGAATTAGGCGATAGGATTAACTATGTAAACCACTCGCTTCAGACAGGGAATGTTTACCTGTTTAGTCCGGCATCGTCCGTTGGTTCTGAATCCCTGGCTGTTACTGCATGAGTAATAGTCCATAACCTTTTTATTTCACATCCGTTCCGTTTAAGAGATTCCTAGCCTTCTCTGACCTCATCACAAGTTGCAGGATTTTCACCCATAACAATGTATATACATAGGTAAGACCAATACAGGCATGATGCACAAAACAAAAGAAACACAGGAAACACCACAGAAGGCAAGTTCCCTCAGCCCGGAAGACAGGCGCATCCTGAGTGAGTCCATTGAGGACAACAGATCCTTACTGCAGAAGCTTTCTAAGCTCTAACTGTGTTTTTTTGGGAGCGGTTAATTTTTCTCCACATGTTCTAGATCTAAGTTGGAATAAGCCTTAAATACAGAACTTACATAATATGAATTATACAGGTAAAACCAGTAAGGCAAGTGTACAATGATGTGCACGTACAACAGTCCTTACTGGTACTGGATATTATTTTATTTCAGATTCCATACCTCAAAGAACTGTGTTTCTATGTTCAATTGATTTAGAAATTCATCGTTTCCGCGTTCAATTTGTTGAAATGCGGCCCACGCTAATACATCAGCAAATTGTAGACCAGCCCACACATTTGATTCGCTGTGATATATTTCTACCTTCCATAAAGAACAGTCGTCTCTAAGCTTTCGTTCAAAGTATTGATCAAAGTCGTCTCTTAATATCTGCTTAGTTTTTGATTTATCTATCCTTACGCACAGATCACAGTCATTGATTACTATGTTTTTTGCTAACCACCCTGCAGCATAGTTGTACAATTTGTTCCTGTCGTCATTTAAATAGGAACTGTAACATTTCTCTTTGTTCAATGTGATGAAGAATACTTTTGCATCTGGGATGTCATTCAGTTTTCTAAGCATGTATTTGATGATTTCTGGACTGGAACTGTTAGCTTTGATTTCCTTGGCCTTGCTCAGTTCTTTTTTGAACTTGTTCCTTCTCATGTTCTTGATGATTCTATCTAGTGGATGCACATCTTTCACAAGCAAGGCTGATAATATCAGATGCCTGGATTGTGATCCCAGATCCCCGCTTTCATCAATATACATGTAGAGCATGTTATCAAGAAAAAATGGTTATTCGATATATACTGTTTGCATGGGCATCGAGTAATGCACTTAACTTTTCTCCACACTACCCAACAACGTCCGTGCTTTCTCCGATCTCATCACAAGCTGCAGGATCTCAGGCAGCCTATCCTCATAAGCCTTGATCTCATCCAACGCCTGCCTGTCCAGCACAAGCGAGCATTGTGAACAGAACTTGTCAGATGGCCTTAGCACATTGCTGCAGCGTGGACATTTCTTCAAGGTCACATGCCTTTTATCTTCGGTCTTTAAACCACACTTCTCGAAGATCCGATCATTGATCTCCTGGTCTGTGAAGTTGGCATAGATCTTAAACATCTGTGTGGATCCTTTGGACCATCCAGCTCTATGCTTGATCTCCTGCTCGTTGTAACCGTCAAGGATCCAGTGAGTAATAGCAAGGTGTCTGAAGCTGTGAGGATTAACACGTTTCTTTATCCCTGCACGTTCAGCAATCTTTTTTATTGTTATCCGGAATGACTTGTAACTAAGCGGTTCAGTGTTCTTGTCGCGCGTGACCCAGAGTGGAGCTTCAGGATTTTCTTTGAGTGGATGTACACCCAACCATTGATTGAGGTAACCTGTAGACCATGTTAAAGGAATGCCTTTTGCCGGTGTGTTCTTCTTAGATTGGCTGGTCGGAGATATGTACAGGATAGCACCGTACTGGTTGAACTCCACGTGCTTTATCCTGCACGATGCAAGAGCTCCCACACGCATTCCAGAGTCTGCCAGGACAGAAATAAGGGCTTTATCCCTAGGATGCCTGCAAGCCTCCACCAAACGGTCAAATTCGGCCTGTGTGAGAAGATCTGAGGGTTGGACAGGGGTATCTATGGTCTTGAGTTTAATGTCCTTTATCCAGCGCGGTGGCTCTCCATTGTAAACCCATCCATAGAACTTTTTCACAAGCTTCCTGTAGTTTCTAAGGCTGCTCTGTGAAAGTCCTCTCTCTTCTTCCAGATAGAACAACAGCCTGTCAAAATCATCTTGTTCCAGCTTGTCAATTGTCTTATCATATCCCATATCATGAAGGCGCTGTGCTAAACGGGTACTGTAATTATAGTCAATTACTTAACTTTTCTAACTTATTGTCTAGGAACTTTTCGATCCATTTTCTTGCAAAGCTAAGCTTAGATGAACAACTGATAAACGTTTCAGCAATCAGATTTTTCATGTGGCCTAGATCTTTCACAAAATTACAAGAAATGACTCTTTTGATGCTCTTCCAGATGAATTCTATAGGATTCAAGTCTGGCGAATATGGAGGTAAATAAACCAATTCGATATCATTTGCCAGTGCAAAATCCACTGTATCTTTTGCTCGATGTGATCTGAAATTATCAAGAATGACTACAATTCTCTTTCCCATATTACTGTTTTTGACAGTTGATAGAAATAAGCATACATCTTCTTTAGTCGAATGCTCCTTAAAATCAATAACCGAATTACCATTCAATGCATAAAACCCGAAGGAGTTTGCTTTTAGCCTGGTTGTGTTTTTAAACATAACTGGTTTGTCGAAAGACCATAGACGAACTGTATTTGCTGTTGTCTGGGGTGATGATTCATCAAGAAAACCAATTATACAATCCCTATCAATCATGGGTAAGTTTTTTTAAACGATCTTCTGCATCTTCTGGCCTTCTGTAATCATGCAAATATGGTTTGGCATGATGCATGCCAAACTTTTTTAAAATCTCCAGTATTTGTTTACCTGTATATGTGACATTGAATCTATTGAAAATAAGTTCCTGAACTTCCTTTGTTGACCAATCATCCCTCTGATGTAAAATCTCTTCTAATTCCTCTTTTTGTTCATCTGAAAGTTTGGAAGGGCAACCCCCAGCAAACCGAGGTATCAAACCATCATAGCCATCCTTGTTCCAGCGTTCTTGCCACTGATAAGCTACAGGCTTAGAGGTCCCTACGAGCTTGGCGGATTCTGCAACAGAAGCACCTTCATAGCGATGTTTAACAAAATAAAGACGCTGTAAAACTCTTGTGTCTTTTTCTAATGATTTTATTCTTTTAAGCAATTCCTCGGATGAAAGATGATGTTCAATTGGAATTTGTTCAGGTTTAGCCATAATCTATTATTAGGTTTAATAAGTAATAAAAGTTTGGTTAGCAACTATAATATACCATATTATAGTATTCTTTGCCAGCTCTTCACGCCTGCAGGCTATCATAAACTTCTCAATAATGTTTATATTCTCTTGGCCAATCCCTGAGTTTTTCAGGCGTTCCATTGCACATAAAAAACCTGTATCAGTACAGTGAATATCATCAACATTGCGAGTCATCACTTTCTAAAATGTCGCTTAGGTCTATATACTTTTGGACTATAGACCCGACCGGTCCATAAAAAAAGTTTAGACATATTAAATTGTTACTGCTTTTCACTCCTTTATTCCGCAGAACATAACAACTGCGCGAGATAAAACTTTTCATATCTAACACCTGTATGGTCCTATCTTCCAAAAAAACACACTGTTTCGGACGAAAACGAGATCAAATGCGTCATTCTGTTCCGTAATTAGGTAAAAGATACTCTATTTAAATCTTATGAGCACACATTACAAAAATCTCAAAAAAAATATATTAAATATTCCCGGATTTTTAGAGTAATTTTAAATATTACTTCATGCAAGGTACCATGAATTACTACGGAACAATAAAACAATTAAAAATACTCCATGGACCATGGAGTGGATGGTAAAATGCGAATCAAGTTAAACAAATTGGTCTGTATAGGCTTTGTACTATTTTTGTTTTTAATGACAGCTGGAATCAGCTCAGCTGTTCCACATTTAGAAATTGATGACAGATTAGTGTCAGTGTATGAAAACGAGCTGCTGAGTTTTACTGTTTCTGCAACAAATGATGATATTAATGCCACAATTACATACTCGATCTCTGGAGAAATTGTTTCACTGGGAGCAAACATTGATCCCACAACTGGCCTTTTCAGCTGGACGCCGCCAACTGGCACAGCAGGCATGTACACTGTAACGTTCATTGCGACAGCTAATGGAGAACCAAATGGAGATACAGTTACTGTAACGATCATTGTCCGTGCAGTAGACAAAAACGATCTGATCAAAGCTATTGAAGACGCCAATGCAAAAATATCAAGTGCTGTTCCTGGAAATGAGATCGGCCAATATCCACAAGCAGCGAGAACTGCATTCCAGACAGCAATAAATACCGCACAAGCAGTTGCTGACAATCCAGCTGCAACACAAAAACAGGTAGATGATGCTGTTACTGCTCTGAATAATGCTGAAGATACATTCGATGCTGCCAGAATAACGTCCATAGATAAAAGTGCATTAATCTCAGCCATTGCTGCAGCCAATCAAAAAGTGATGAATGCAGATGAAGGAACTGGGATTGGCCAGTATCCACAAGCATCAATAGACGCATTCAGGGCAGCGATCGCTGCAGCACAGGCTGTTGCAGACAATCCAAATGCAACGAATGCAGAAGTGAGCCAGGCCGTTACAGCCCTGAAAGCAGCTGAAACAACATTCGATGCTTCAAGACAGGTGCCACCCGCTTCCGTTACAAACCTGAGGGAAACAGCTACAGGAACGAGCTGGATCCACTGGACATGGACAAACCCAACTGATGCAGATTTCAGTAATGTGATGGTCTACATAGACGGAGTGTTGGTAACAAGCACGCCCAACAACTATTATAATGCAACAGGACTTCCTGAAGGAACGGTACACACTATCGGTACTCAGACTGTAGATACTGCCGGGAACGTAAATCCTGCAACCGTAACCGATCAGGCGACCACCAGGATCATAGACAGGACTCCACCGGCACCTGTAACAAACCTCCATGAAAGCGGTATAGGTGCAAGCTGGATATACTGGACATGGACCAATCCTGCAGATCAGGATTTCAGTAATGTGAGAATATACATAGATGGTGCATTTGTCACCACCACTCCCAACAATTATTACAATGCAACAGGACTTAGCAATGGAGTGGAGCATGCTATAGCTATCGAAACAGTGGATACTTCAGGAAACATTAATACGGCACAGTTCACTGATCCGGCAACCAC
>NZ_JBFXHJ010000009.1:0-26443 GCF_050177135.1 Methanomethylovorans sp. | reverse complement strand
ACCACTGCCAATAACCTCGTATATGCAGGCAATCGTAAATCCTATGCAAACATCGGTGCATCAGATGGGGAAATGGACAATTTTAACTCTTCCAGTGCTGCAACTAATCTTCAAACTCTTCTTACAAAGCAAACTACTGCAATCACCACGTTTAGCAACTGTGATCACTATTTTACAGTAGAGCGTATACGTGATGAAGATGCGTCTTTCTCCCAGTCTAACCCTGTGATGAACACTGGTGATCTTATCAACGTATATATTGCCACAACTTCCTCCACCGCAACTGGCTATAACCTTGTAAGTACCATCGATACTTCAGCAGGTCTTAAGGATTCGGGCCTTAACCTGGTGCCAAGAAGCGTTGTTAACATCATTCTCACTCCGGAATCAGGTGTAGTAACGAACGCAGATTTCGTGACGCCTTCATCATACGGTGTGAAAGAGGCTGTACAGCTTTATCCATAAAATCTTCAGTAATTTGTTAAAGGAGGCGATCTTATGAAATCTAACAGAAAATGTAATTTATATAGAAACAGTAGTGCTCAGGTGGGTATTGGTACCCTTATCATTTTCATTGCCATGGTACTTGTGGCCGCGGTGGCTGCTGCTGTGCTCATCCAGACATCTGGTACACTGCAGCAGAAAGCCCAATCCACGGGTAAGGAGGCCACTCAGGAAGTTTCTTCCAACCTGATCGTGAAAGGCATAGACGGTATCAGGGCTAAGAATTCTGCTGCCGATCTTGCAGGCAATATTTCTCTGCTCAAGTTAAAGGTAGGCCTTAATGTTGGCAGTTCTTCGGTGGATGTCAACCAGGTGGTCATTTCTATCACTGATGGTACTGGCACAAATAACCTGATCTATGCCAACAATGATAAGACATATGGATATGCCATGAAGGATTTCAATGCTTCAGCAACCGCAGCTGACAATCTGCTTGATCTGCTTACAGGCACACAGGCTACACCAGGCGCAAATGCGAAATATTACTACACAGTAGACAAGGTCCGTGATGAAGATGGGTCTTTCACTCAGGGAAAGCCGGTAATGAACACAGGTGACCTGGCTATTTTCTATGTTTCAACCGTATGTTCAGGAGACACGACTTTTAACCACATTGGTACTACTAATGTAAATAAGGCCCAGAAAGATTCAGGGCTGGAAGTAGGACCCAGAACAACTATCAGTATTGTGCTCACGCCCGAATCAGGTGTAGTGACAAATGCTGACTTCGTAACACCTTCTTCCTATGGTACCAAGGAAACGGTTGTTCTGTATCCATAAGGTGAGTATTCTCACCTTTCATTTTTTTTATTCGGGTATTTTCTTAAATATTGGTATTGTATTTATTTTCTTTCTAAATTGATCTCTTTGCGCTTTAAGATCGTTTTTGGGTCAACACTATTTCACTTATTGCGTTTCCTTGCTTCTCTTGATCATTCATAACCTCTTTAATTAAAGCAAAGAAGAAAATACAAGCCTTATCTTAATTGTAAAGCGAGGTGCGTCACAGCATCCACATGTAAGAAGAATTGCATGAACAAGGATCGTAAAGCAAATAAGAATAAAGGTGAAATCTTTAGGCGCGCATTTTATGGACTTAATCAAGAATATAGGTAATTCCTTACTTTAAGTGATGAATAAATAAAGCCTATCTGATCTGTAGGGCATAATGTGGTTGACGTATATGCTATCTTCGTGACATTTCAGTTAAGACCCGGGACCTTTGGTCCATAGTTCTAAAACAATGCTTTTAGGCGGAAGAATAAGTGATAGCTGCGGGTCGATATCCTGATCATTGATAAAGCACTGGAAGGTGCTTCAGGGCATTCTCTCGATAATATCTCCCATACGTTTTGTCTTCTTATAAAAATCAGTGGTATCTTTGAGGAAATTGGCAGCTATGATCCCTTTATCAGTGATGGTATATCCTCCTCTTTTAACCTTCTCGACCAATCCCTCGAGCTGAAAGACCGTTTTCATTTTGCTTCCAATACTTCCTTTGTCAGCAAAGCGGTCAGTATATTCCCTTATATCAGCAAACTCAGTGACTTCCCCTTCATTCTTGTTCAGGACAAGCAGAATGAGCCTGTACTGGATGTCTCCTGGACCTTGGTTTATACCAAGGGACTGATAGAAATCAGCAACTTTTTGTTCCATCTCGACATCGATCTCAGAAGTCATTTTCATCCTCCTCTTCTTCTTCATATCTCTCATGCTGGAATTTTTTTATGCCGAGTGTTCTTTGCAATGTTGAGGGAGGGAAGTAAGCGAGGAATGCCAGAACGGTGCCAATAAGAACAAAGATCCTTGCTGCCATTTGCATGACATCCAGGTTTGTTATCATATCCGTAAGCATGAAATCAAAGACAAAGGAGATCGCCACCAGGGGAAGAGCAGTTCTATATCTCAGGCGGCGGGGCATACGCTGCAGGAATATCAACAGCATCATTCCCAGTATCATTGCTGTGGGAATGACAAAAAGTCCAACAAGATATATATTAATGGCAATGTCACTGTTGATGCTGAACATTGAGGAATATCCGGTGATAGTGGGTCCAATGACCCCGTTGGAGTAAAGCAAAGCCAGGTATGTCGCCCCGAAAAGTATGAACAGGAAAGAAATATAACCACTTATCTTCTGGTCACCCGTTATCACATATAGTATAAAGAACACCAAGGGAACAGTGACCATTGAAAAAGGCACAGCTGCAAGGTTATACATGATCAGGTCAAGGGACGGATGACCTGTAACCGCTGCTACCATACGAATGGTAGTAGGGAGATATGTTAAGGCCACCAGTGACCAGAGAATTACAAGAGCCCACAGAGCAGGCTTGCTTTTGTCATTATGTTTATCCTCACTGCTTGCAAGCACCCATGCAAAAGCAAATGAAGAAACAGTTATTGCAAAACATATAGTTGCATTGAGTATTAATCCTGCTGTCATTTACATCCCCAGTTAAGCAAATAATTATATTTTATACTTTATATATATTTGTTACGCAAGAAGCAATTTGAAGTTTTTAGTTTGAGATTCTCAACCACATATTATATATACTATTATTTTTATATAAAAAATCTACCAAATAATCTTATTAGAGGATTGTAGATGAAAGCAAATAAAATACTCTTAATGAAGAAAGATACCGGCGCCCAGGTAGGCATTGGCACGCTGATCATCTTCATTGCAATGGTGCTGGTTGCTGCCGTGGCAGCAGCCGTGCTTATTCAGACATCAGGCACTCTGCAGCAGAAGGCGCAGTCAACAGGTAAACAGGCAACCCAGGAAGTATCTTCCAATCTTATAGTGAAGAACATTGAAGGCGTACGCGCAAAGGATAGTGCCGTAGTTCTGTCATCAACTATTGACCTTTTAAGGCTGAAAGTTGGTCTGAATGTAGGTAGTGCCTCAGTGGATGTAAACCAGGTAGTTATCTCTATTACTGATGGTACCACTGCCAATAACCTAGTGTATGCAGGCAACTCAAAGTCATATGCAACTGTAGGTGCGTCAGATGGAGCAATGGATAGTTTTGGTGATAGTGCAGCCACAAATCTTCAGAAGTTAATTACAGCTAATACTACGGCAAGCAGCACTTTTAACAACGCCGACCATTACTTTACCGTAGATCGGATAAGGGATGAAGACGCCTCTTTCTCTCAGGCTAATCCAGTGATGAACACTGGTGATCTTATAAACGTATACATAGCAACAACTTCATCAGCTGCAGCTTCAGCTGGGTATGACTATGTGAGTACCACGTCTACTTCAGGAGTCCTTAAACCATCCGGCCTTAACCTGGTGCCAAGGACTGTTGTCAATATCATCCTGACACCGGAATCTGGTGTAGTGACAAATGCTGATTTCGTGACACCTTCGTCATATGGTGTTAAGGAAACAGTGCAGCTGTATCCATGATCAGGCAGTGAGCAAAAAGAGGCAATACAATGGCCAGAGAAAGATCCTCTTTAAGAGATAATACCAGTGCCCAGATAGGCATTGGTACTCTTATCATTTTCATAGCCATGGTACTTATAGCTGCAGTTGCTGCCTCTGTGCTCATACAAACTTCCGGTGTGTTACAACAAATGGCACAGTCTACCGGAAAACAGGCAACTCAGGAAGTTTCGTCCAATCTGGTGGTAAAAAGTATCGAAGGTATACGGGCTAAGAATAGTTCAACATCCATGGCTGAGAACATCTCTCTCCTTAAGATGAAAGTTGGACTTAATGTCGGCAGTTCTCCTGTCGATCTCAACCAGATGGTTATTTCCATCTCAGACGGAGCCAACAATAATGATCTTATATATGGTAACAACGAAAAGTCATATGGAACTGCGATGAGTGATTTTTCAAGCAGTGCAAGCGCAGATACTAATCTGGAAAAATTGCTGACCTCTACCCAGGCTTCTCCGGGAGACAATGCAGCGTACTTTTTCACTGTGTCCAAGATCCGTGATGAGGACGTGTCCTTTTCGCAAGGCTCTCCTATTATGAACACTGGAGATCTCGTGACGATCTATGTGTCAACAGTTTCAGGTGGCGACCTTGAATATACGACCGTTGGCCCTGTAACTACGAGCGGTTCCCAGAAAGATTCAACTCTTGATATCGGACCAAGAACAACGGTGAACTTGGTCTTTACTCCGGAAGCTGGAACAGTAACAAGTGTAGATTTTGTTACTCCTTCTTCCTACGGCACCAGGGAAACCATACAATTATATCCCTAAGGTGATATCACCTTTTTTATCAGAGGTGTTAATATCCCGAAAGGATCGATTCTCTTTATAGTATTGCTACTTTTAGTTTCTCAGGCAATGGCAGAAGCCGTTTATGAGAATGATGTGCAACTGGAAAAAGATGGTCTTACATTGACCATATTTGAAACATACAATTTAAGTGATGCACGTGAATTCAGACTATCCCTGGACGTTGATAACGATTCTCAGGTGACTGAACTTGAGATCGCTTCTTTTAAAGAATCATATCTTGCGTCAAGAAGTTCACAGTTCATGGAATATGTTAAGGTGAATGATGGTAATGTAACCTTGTACATGGATTCCATCTCTCTTAATTTGTACAATGCTACAGGAAATGTCACCCAGGACCCTCTTTATGTTAATACGGCCATTAAATATGGCATTACTCCTGAGCTTGGGGCAGGTGATCATTCTTTGTGGATCATTGGCCACCCTCTCATAGAGAGGATGAGCATAAGCCTGCCTGAAGGCACAATACTTGTTTCTAATGATGGACTGGACAATGTCACAATAGTGAAGGATGATCCGGTAGAACTGGAAGGTAGAAGTGGCATACGCAGCTTTATGGTGGGTAACAGATCTACATTTGAATATGCCACTACTGTAGAGTTCCGAAATCCCCATTTTTATGAACGCGGATATGTTCTGCCTCTTCTGATAGGTATTGAATTGCTTCTGGTCATTTTTGTTATTTATATGAGAAGAAAGCGTTAAATAATATATTTGTATTATTATAATATGAGTTAAATGAGATATCCAAACTTATTCCTCATATTGTGCATTTTCATTTTTTCCATCTACGTAAGTGGCTGTTCAAGCCAGGAACCTTCAGATGCAGTGAACACTACGATCATTGAGTTCCTGGAAGCTGTGAATGCAGATGACTGTGATCTGGCTTTCAGTATGTATGAAGGCAAGGATTTTCTTGTCCCTGCCAGCATAGAAATGACCTTCAAGAACAAGAAATTCTCTCCAGGTGGTCTTATAGAAGTGGTGATCACTTCACAAGAGCACACTGACAATGTTGCGGTTGCTACGGCGGAATGCACAGTGGCAAAACTCGATGAAGATGGTAACGAGATCGAAAGAACTCTTCTTCCTGTATACTTCAAGCTTCAGTACACAGAACTTGGATGGATCATAATCAGGGTCACTTTCTCTGGTCCCCTTGAACTCTCTGAAGATGATCTTGTGAGCATAGAGGTTCCAGAGACTCCTATTGATCCTATTACAGAGAACGCTGTACCCATAAGTATATTTTCGGTAGTGCTTTTCGGTTCTGGTATATATCTCAACCAGAAGGAAAAACAAAAACACAAGAATGGTAGCAGGACCGTGGATACCAGCAATGCTACTCCCATGCCGAAGGAATCTCTTGTCCAGTTCATCAGGATCGTTCCTTCACAACAAGTTGTGGCAGGTGGGAAGACAACTATTGATGTATGGGTAAAGAATTTCTCTCAGCAGCCATACGAGAACTTCGCTGTAAAAGCAAGATTCCCTAATACTGTGGATATCAAAGATATCGCTCTTTTCTTCGGCTCCATACCTGCTGGCCAGGCAGTGAAACAAAGCTGGACATTTGTACCCAAGATGCAAGGATGGCTTGGGTTGGAAGAGCCCACTATCGTGTTTGAGTACCTGGGTACTAAATATGCCGGAACTTTGGATACGGTATGGGTCCCGGTTCAATGAATGCTGCTATATGGAGGCATTATGGTCAAGGAAGATGTAACTGGTGGTCTGGAAAAAGGATATGGTGCAAAGGACGCTATGTCAAAACTTAACAAGCTGATAGCATTACGTTTTAACGATAGCTTAGGAAGTATGGTCAAAGATCAGGCTGATGTCTCTCTAAGGTCTGTTGTGGAAGAGATCATCATCTCACCAGAAAAAGGAAGTACAGAGGATACTGTCGTTTGTGCTGATCTCAAGAACTGTGCTAATTCATCTGTAAATGATGCCGTGACCGATCAACAGGAGCAACGATCATCTGTTATGTCTGTAGAAACAGATCTTGGGCAGGAATGGCATAATAAACTGAACGAATTGGCCTCCACCAGTTTTGAGGAAGTGTCGTATGAATCATGCGAATTAAAGCTGGAAGGTCCCAAGCCTCTGGTGCAGCCGGATGTTCCTGCACAAGCTCCCCTTCCTCCATCCCATCCAGTTACAAATACAAGTACAATTGTTCGTGAGCCAGCTGGACGATCAGCGATCGATCCAAAATCGAATACAATATTGAAAAAGAAAGAAGATGCAATTAAGTCTATTCCAGATAAGGACCAAGAAAGTGCCGTTCTTGTCCAAAATTGGAAAGGAACAGAAACATCAGTTCCGGACAGAGAGAAACAAACACAGACCTCAGATAAGATCACAAAGGGCATTGCCAGGGACGTGGGTAACAAGCCTCCCTTGACCGAGGACATTGTAAGCATTATGGATAAGCTGGATTCAATTGCGTCCGAAATGAAGAAGAAAGAGCTTCCACGGACTGCAACTATGCGCCTGGCAGCGGCTGAAAAGCATATTCCTCAACAGCAAATGAATGGGAATATAAAGCAATCTTCTTTTGATGCTCAAGTCAAAAAGGCTCAGAGCGTTGAAAATGATCTACCTGCAAAAGTGGCTGTGCTCTATTCCGAAGCCCATGTTGCACATTTGCCTAAAAATACTAATGTGCAGGACATGGAACGTCCCGAGCGTCTTACAAGAGCCATGGATTATCTGCAGCGTAGTGGTGTTTTCGGTGAAAGGTGTGATCTTATCACAGGTAAATATCCTGCTTCAGACCAGGACCTTTTACTGGTCCATTCCGATGAGTATGTCAAGTTCGTCAGATCATACACCCTTTCAGGTGGGGGTTTTCTGGGTGACAGTACCTACATGACATCCAATACATTTGAAGTTGCAGGACTTGCCGTGGGATCAGCCATACAGGCCGGAGAACTTGTGTCTTCAGGAAGATACTCTGCAGCCATGGTGATGATAAGGCCCCCGGGTCACCACGCAGGCGTGGATAAGTACAGGGGATTCTGCATTTTTAACAACGTAGCTGTTTTAGCTCGTTATCTGCAGAAGAAAAAGGGTGTTTCAAAGATAATGATAATTGACTGGGACGCTCATGCCGGCGATGGCACTATGGAAATATTCTACAATGACCCCACAGTTATGTTGGTGTCCTTGCATCGTGACCCACATGATTTCTATCCTCGCAGAGGTTTCAGTTCTCAGACAGGAGAAGGGCCAGGTGTAGGTTACACGGTCAATGTGGAAATGCCAGTGGGGGCAGGAGATGAAGAATATGCTT
Organism: Methanomethylovorans sp.; assembly: GCF_050177135.1. Lineage (NCBI taxonomy): Archaea > Methanobacteriati > Methanobacteriota > Methanomicrobia > Methanosarcinales > Methanosarcinaceae > Methanomethylovorans > Methanomethylovorans sp. Next base: position 18,369 of record NZ_JBFXHJ010000009.1, on the reverse strand, counting down.
TTGTTTTTGATGAGCTTGTGATCCCTCTTTTGCATAGTTTCTCACCGGATTTTGTAATATGCAGCTGCGGGTTCGATGCCTATTACAAGGAACAGCACATAAAGCTGAATCTTACTTCTGCAGGTTATCACATGATGGCAAAGAAGATCATGTCTGTCATGAATGGGAACTTTGTGCTGGTAATGGAAGGAGGCTATCACAAGTTCAATGGGCATCTTACTCATGTGGTCATCAATTCATTGCTTGGACTACCTGATCCTATAGCTGATACTCTTAAAACTACGGAATATGAACGGAATCAGCAAAAATTGGTCATGAACGAAACAGAAAAAAAGATATCGTATGTTAAAGGAATGTTAGGAATTCAGGACCAATAAAGAGGTAGAATGCGTAGCACAGGTGTCATATTCAATACTAATCACGAGCTTCATGATTATATGCTGAAAGGTTTTCCAAGTCCGGAAAGCCCTGCAAGGTTACAAAGGATCATGCAGCATTTCAGAGATAACAAAGTACTTGAAAATAACAACTGTAAAGTTCTGAGTCCTGTAAGTGCTTCTGTTAAGGATATTCTGCGTGTGCATACAACGGATTATTTTTCTTTTGTACAACAGCGTTCGCTAAATGGTGCTGGATGGCTTGGTAATGATACCTACCTGTGTGAAGGGTCTATAGAGGTCTTGTTGCAGGCTGTGGGGTCCGTACTTGAAGCAGGTAAAGCTGTTGCAACAGGGGAATGTGACCATGCTTTTGCTATGATAAGACCCCCAGGTCATCATGCTTATACCAATAAGCACAGTGGATTCTGTGTTTTCAATAATGCTGCGATCCTTGCAAGGTACCTGCAGCAGATCCACTCCTGTTCAAAGATCGCTATTGTCAATATAGATGCCCATGCTTCAGATGGTACTCAGGAGATATTCAATGCAGATCCATCTGTCCTTTGTATTTCTGTACACCAGACCCCATCAGATTTTTATCCGTTCAAGGGTTTTATTCGGGAAATGGGCTTTACGCCAGCCGTGGGGTACACATTGAACATGGAAATGCCACCAGAGGCAGGAAACTCTGAATATTATATTTTCTTTGAGGAGATCGGCCTTAAGGTACTTACGCAGTTCGATCCGGATGTAGTTATCCTGGAATGTGGTTTTGATTCTTATTACAAAGAAAAGCTTGCTAAGCTGAACCTGACGGTGGATGGCTATTATGGTATAGTTTATAGTATTTGCAGCAGGTGGCATACCATTGCACTGCTGGAGGGTGGTTATCACGATGACATTGGCCTGCTGGCGGATGTGGTATTGCAGGCATTGGCAGGTAACAGGTATACTAAAGATGAGGTTGATCAAATGCATTTACTGGCTTCCCGCCAGAGCTCCTGCAGACGCATATTTGAGAACAAGCTAAATGAACTTAAGAATTTGATGTCATCTTACTGGGAAATTTAACATATCCAATTTGGTGCTTATATGATAGATCTTGCTTGCTATGATGGTGGACTGAGGTTCTTCAAACTGAAATACCCATATGAACTTGATAAGCTTAAGATAGGCAGTTTCGATTATTTCAATAAACATCTGGGCATGAGCGACTACATGGGTAACTTTAGCAGTTGGCTCAAAAGACAATCAGTGACCCTTATAGTTGGAATAGACGATGTCACTATCGTAGGCTGGGTAATGACAGAAAGATGGAATCAGAATGCCAAGGATGGACGGTCTGTCCACGTGCTGCGAGGTATCGAAGTGTCTCCTTCTGTCTCACGTAAAGGTATCGGCAAAGCCTTATTTTTGCTAAGTTTCAAGACCTGTCCGGGACATATGCTGACCAAGCCGGTAAACTCTATAGCAAAGGCTTTTTTCCTGTCTCTGGGTTTCCAGGAGCCGACTAAAAATTGCCCGGTGGATCTTAGTAGCTATCCTGGCTATCTTTTCCTTCCCGAAGGTCATGAATCAAAGAGTATTTCTGCTGAACTCAAAATTAACAAAGGAGGAATATTAGAAAGCCAGAAAGACCTTTATATAAAAGATGTATTCAGACCTGCATTTACTTCAATTCCTATTCAGTATCCTGAAATAATGACTTCAAAGGACAGTACGGCGGTCAGAGATACTGTGGAGCATGATCTATTAAAAACTGGATCCAGGACAGAAGCTGATGTTCATAGTGTACGATCTTCCTCTTCCGGTTGCAGTCCTATTGATCAGTTTGCTCCAGATACAACTGCTTCTAAGAACAGAGAATTTTTGAAGGAACATAAAATGATGAGCCCGTGCAGTTGTGGTGAATACATGACACATAAGTATGCTGTGTCAGGCAGTTCTCCAGGTTTTCTTTTTATATGCACTGCATGCGGAAATGAAAGATATTTCTTAAAAAATAAGTGATATCTTTACCTTTCTGTTTTTTTCTTTTTCACGTTTTAATTTGCCTCACTAACCGGCAAACGAATAGAAACTATTTTATTAGGGCAATACTATATATTATATTATTATAATTTAATACTAAATGCATGTAGGGAAAATATGGCACAGGAGCAAGGTATTGCAAAAGTAGATCTTAATTACATCTTCAAGGCTGTCATTATGGGAACTTCCCTTTACTCTGATAACTGGGAGAAAGGAGTACTTTATCTCACTAACCTTAATCTCTGGTTCTCGGAAGGGAAAGGCTGGTCCACTATTCCGCTCAAGAATATCACTATGGTGGGAAGAGAGGTTCCAAATACCATTAGGCTGAAAGCGCAGCGTGGCATAGGTACGAACCATGTGCTGATCATCGACTACCTGCAGCCTTCCAGTGTTAGTGCTGAATCATATGCATCATCAGTGGCGCTGTTGGGAGGTAATGAAGCAGTAATTAACACTTTGAAAGCTTATCTCCAGCCAATGTGTGGCACTCCTCCGAGGTCTCAGTCCCTTTCTGATATTGACAAGAAACTACTCTATATGCTCTACACAGGGATCAATGATATGATGAAACTTTCCTTCCTTATAGGGACGGATAATGAAACTCTTGCTGGCAGTTTTAAGAACCTCAGGGATCAGGGACTCTGTGATACAATGGGAAAACTGACACAAGAGGGTATGACAAAGATCAAGGAGCTGATGTAATGGTTATCTCTAAGATATTTTCTTTAGCAGGAGGGTTCTGATATGAGTGATATGCCTCCAGGCTTGCCCCCTTTTATGACCTCACAGGCAGGTGGTCCTCCGCCCATGGCTTCAGGTGGCAGTTTTGCTCAGTCTCTTGGTGCGTTTGGTACCATGTTGAAGATACAGGAAACTATCAGCACCAGATTCCCGATCTCAAAAGTACCCTGGAAAGATACTCGTGTTTTCCTGCGTGCGCATACCATTGAATCGATCAGGTCCACACCTTTGTATGGTTTTATGATGCGCTTGTTCAAGGAAGTGGGTCTGGGGGACATGCAGCTTGTAGGATATGCGCCTATGCATTATGTGTTCGCAGTTCCAGGCTGTCCTGTTTGTAACATCTATCCCGCCCTCCATAACCAGAAAGTGTGTGTAGCTACCACGGATGCTTTGCACAGGTTCTTCAAAGAGGAGCTAGAGCTGGAATGTATGGTCGAGGAAACAGAATGTGTAAAAGACAGTGGGGCAGTTTGCAAGTTCAAGGTATCATTGCAGCCTATTTCTGCTTATCAGATCCTCCTTGATGATAATGACAGATTGATCCTCTCCGGGAAAAGACCTCAGGCTATGGAACAGCCTGAGCTTGTCAGCAGGGTGGAGATACTTACTATCTATAAACTTCTTGATCGCGGAAAACTTTCTGACATCGGTGAAGCTTACATGCAATTTGCAGGCAGTATGCCGGTAAAAGAAAAAATATTCGATCCCCCATGGAAGACAGCAGAGGAGCTCAGATCCATTATTTCCAAGCATGGTGCTTTTGGCGCTGCTTTTGGGGAAATGGCTTCAAAAGTACAGTCTGTGCCGTCCCCTGCTCCAGCGGTGCCTCAGGCTCCTTCTATGCCGTCTGCATCGTCTGTCTCGCCATCATCACCTGTTCCTCCCACTCCCTCGGTTCAGGAACAGGTATCGAAGATCAAGGATGAAGCAAAGAATGCAGGAAGCTTTGCTGAGCTCATAGCGAAGATGAAAAAACAAAACTGAGGCTTGAACATGGTTTGTGAATCACGAAATGATAAATGTGACCTTATCTGTCGATTTACCGGAGAGATGGTACGTGTCATTACTGACAGTTCTCATTATAGAGGAGAATGCCTGATGGTCGATACAAGATCTAATGATATTTTTCTCAAGGATGTTGTACGTAAGGTAGATTCCGGTTGGGTCAAAGTAACTGATCTTATGTTGATATGCGGATCTTCGGTTGAGGTCATTTACATTGAATTGGGTTATCCTTTCGAGGTAAATGAGTCGCTTATACTCTCTGTGGAGAACGGTCAGATAAATCGTAGCTTGGATATTGAAAATGATCCTAAGCTGGAGGGACTGTTATGAGCGAAGAGATCAGGATCCCCACAGGTATAGCTGGCCTGGACAGGGTAATAGAAGGTGGTGTGCGGGATAAGAGCACACTACTCATTGTAGGCTCAAGTGGTACCGGCAAATCCACTTTTGCAATGCAGTATCTTGCTTACGGTCTTGAACATGGGGAAAATGCTCTTTATGTTAGCATGGAAGAGCCAGCGGAACAGATCCTCAGGGAAGCCCGCATGCTTGGTTTCAATTTAGATAGATACTATAACAAAGAACTTTTCTTCTTCCACTCTAAAGGAAAGGACTTTGTTAAACTGGTCGATGAACAGTTGCCGGCACTTGTGGAAGCTAATAAGGATTATGCTGTAAAGACACGTGTGGTCATTGACCCCCTTACTCCACTTATCTGGGCCATTCAGGATAAGCAGGAACAGAGGGATATCATCACGAAACTGTTCGATACATTGAAGCAGCTTGGCCCGGTGCTTATAACTACTGAAGAACATGCATCTCCGGGAGAAACGGTAGGTGAGGATGTGCTTATACCTATCTATATGTCCGACGGTGCTGTCCATCTTTCCTACAGGCCTATCGGCGGCGCTTTTAACCGGGCTCTTGAGATCATTAAAATGCGTGCTACAAGACACGGGGAAGAGGTTTATCCATATATCTTTGTCCGTGGAATAGGTGTTGTTGTAAGGACCACTCCTCTTGTTTCAGCTGAAGATGCAAATAAATATGATGATATGTTCGACAAAGCGATCAGGACGGCAGCTGACCTCGGTGCTTCTGAAAGCCTGCTTGAACGCATAGAGTATGTGAAGAAGAACTGGGCATATTCCTTCTCACCCAAAGAAACTCTCCAGATATTCTTTGAATCCCAGGGACTTACCGGTTCCATTAGAAAAGAGGATGTTGCAAAACGTAAACAGGAAGCTCAGTACATAGCCGAGCATGCAGGCGAGCAATCTGCTTTCCTTGCAGATGTTGAAAAGACACTTGTTGGTCAAGAGCAGATGTCCGTTGTTCCAAAACAGAAGACTGAAGGTCTTATTGATATCGAGGAGCTTAAGGAACTTGAAGAGCTTGTGAAATAAGCATATCTGGTGTGGTGCCGATGGCAGTGAAAAAAACAAAAGAGGACCTTGAGGACGTATCTCTGCTAAAGTTCGCACTGGTATCCCAGTTGAAGAGGACCTACGAAACAAGCGATGTGGATATATTGCTGTTTGCGGGAGTCGATGGAAAGATATATGCTTCGTATATCCCAGACAGTATTGGCCCTAAGATATTCGAACTGACAAATCTCATTACCAGCAACTTGTTGCATATAAGTCAGCAGCTCTCCATGGGTTTGCAGCAATCAGTGATCGAATATGATTTCGGCACTGTGATCTTCTCATCTGTGGGAAGAGGCGCATTGCTGATCTCATTGTTCACTAAGAAGATAGACCTCTCTCAGAACATGCGAAAAATAGAGATCACAAGGGACGTCATGCAGCACCTTTTCGAGCAAAAGCCTATGACAGAGGCTCAGCTCTCCAAATACCCGGAAGATGTTTCCAGAGAACTAAAGGAACTTGCTAAATGCGTATTCAATGAAATGTACACGCAGTCTTCTGAATATAAAAAGAATATGGAGATACTTAGCGACATCAAAAAGAAGATAACAGGTGTTATGGGACGCGGAGAAGTTGATCAGGTTCTTGCTATGGCTTTTAATGAAATTGCCTCTTCTCCTAAATGGATGACGGAAAAATTATGGCCATTGCTACTGGAAATGGTTATCAATGACCAGATACGTCCGCTACATGGCGATTACATTGCTGATGTTTGTATGGCCGAGTGGATACCTGACATCAAGCGTAAGCTTGAGTCCTTTGTATAAAAACGGATGTGGATAAAAACGGATGTGGATGTATGGTAAAAGTTACTGATCTGAAAAACAAGCTGGAAGATGGCTCATGTTGCATCGAGTCATGCGAGACCGACATCACAGGAAATAAGCCTGATATCCAGGCAGAGGTCACAGATTTTTCTCTTTCATCTTCTTCTTTGGCAGAGGCAGATGTGCCTGGGTCAAATGTTGATGACAATTTATCCCAAAAGGTTGCTGAACAACCATCTGAAGATAAACCCCTGATCATTTATGACGATGCAGCTTTTCAGCTTATTCAGCAAAAACTTGCTTATTTTGAAGATAGGTTCTCTGCAGTCCAGCTAAAGATAGATGAAGGTCTTTTGCAGAGTTCTGGCTCTTTGAATGCATTGAAAGATGAGATCTCCTCTCTGGCTTCGAACAGAGAACTATCTAAATTGAGAAAAGAATTCGATTCATTCCACAAAAAACTAAGCAGGGTGGCACGGGAAGAGGACGCCCTCAGTAGCCAGTCCCTCAACGCTGCCAAAGTCCCCCCGGATGTGCTCCAGATCACCTATTCAAAAACATTGAATGACCTTTACGGAGCAATGTTAAATATATATGGCGACAGTGAAGCAGAAGATATCGTTAATTCTATCAGGGATAATGTTCGCGGGTTCAGTGCAGGGGTGGATTTCTTCCGGTTCGAAGAGGGAACCTTTATTGTAAAAGAGCTTTCACAGGCCATACAGTCCCGATTGGTTTCGACAAAACAGATCCATGGCACCTATGTAGAAATATTTAAAAGAATGGTAGAATATGTGCCAAACTATGAATCCCAGGATTTCCGGTCATTTGTAGAAACAGGTAGCAGAGAATATTCAGTTGAGAAAATAGCTGAGCATAATCATCGTCTTAAGGATCTGGAATGCCTTGTGAACAAATATTTACAGGAATTGAACAATGTTTCTGAGAACATGGGATTCGTGGCCCAGCTACAGAACCAGCAACTTGAGGAGATCAAGGCCAAATCAGACGATATTATCAATATAAAGGACCAGATCTCGGGCCTTTCGAACGCCGTAAACTTGCATACGCGTCTTTTCAAGAAACTAAATGGCAATCTGGAAACTATTCGCTCACAGCTCGAATTGATCGAATCAGGTTCAGACAACAAGGTAGTGGCTCAGGAAATTCTCTCGATTTCCTCTGAAATTTCCCAGGCTGTACCATCACCGCCTGAAATTGCAGCTCTCGCTGCATCTTTGAATGATCTGAGAGAGCAAACATCATTGATGGTATCAGAACTATACTCGCGGGTAGATTCTGTATTCTCGGATGTTCATGGTATTGAAAGTGTTTCCAGAGAAGTGGCTTCATTGCAGGAGCAACTTCAAAACCTACGTTCGGACATGCAGGAAGATGTGATGTACATAGATCTGGGTGATATTGAGGAAGTTGTTATCCATGAAGATAGACCTGATTCTCATGAATGTGATATGTTTATTGACCTGGATGAACTGGATGACTTGCATGAGTTCTCAGGAGTAGTTGTAAGCACCCTGGCAGATGCTGGTCCATCGACATTGAAACAACTTCATAGATCTCTGATATCCTCTGATGTGAAAATGGATGAAAAAGAGTTAATGCAGATATTGGATGAGGCTTTATCTTCGGGTTCGATCACTTCGCACAGAAAAGGAAGGTACCTTTACTACAGTGCGAACAAAGGATAAAAAGTGGCCCTATACAACATATCTCGTGGGGATCGTGCAAATGCAGGAAATGGAGAAAATACACCAGGCAGGGGATATCTCTTATGCTCTTCTCATGTCATCTGAGGCAGTTGATACTCTTAATATCGATGTAGGTGCTGTTGACAGGGAGGGTTTCATCTATTTTCATCAGAAGTTTGGAATGCCGTATACATTCTTACTCAAGAGATCCATTGAATCAGGTCATTTCCTATTTGTGTCCATAGCCGGAAATGATAAGCTCATAGGATTTGCAAGATTTGAGAAACTGGAGGAGCAGACTGAAAAAGAGATAAAGGGCAAGATGAATGTTGTCAGTCCTTCTTTATTCCTGTTGCGTAGTATGGAAGTTCATTCTTCTTTCCGTAACTGCGGAATTGGCAGAGTCTTGTTCTCAACAGCTGTATACTATCTTAAGGGTAATGTTCTCACAATTCCAGACAATCCTGAAGCTGCAAGCTTTTTCAGTAAAAAGCTTGGTTTTACAGAGGTTACGGATCCCATTGGCAATTCCAGGCAAAAGTACGAAGGGTATCTGATGCTGGCATATCCCAGAGCTGTTGCTTTATGGCATGAGATAGCAACCAGATATCCAAGGATTGTATATCCTGAGTTGATCGATCTTTATGAATCACTAAAATTCCGTCTTAATATGGGTAAAGTAATACCCTGTAATGATATCAAAAGGTTTGATACCTTGCTTGGGGAGTGTGATGGTATGTTATCCGGTGTTATGGAAAAGGAAATGAACCGTCTGCTTAATGAATTGCGGAGATGCGCTGGATGTAATGCTTAAAAAATGGTGTGCTTTGATTCTTAGTCTTTCAGTATATAATTATTATGGAGGATAATGTGGCAAACATAGATTCTCAGAAACTGCGCAGACAACTGCTTACATTATACAATAAATATCATGTGCCTCCTATGAAAGTGCAATATACCGAACAATCCATATCTGCTGCAGATTGCTCTGATGCTATTGACCAGATCACAGACCATTTGCTCCAAAGCACAAAAAAGAAGTTACGGCAGGAGGTAGCTCAGGCATTTAAGCAGAGTGAAGATCCTGAGATCCCATATTTTGCTGTGATCATGGATATTATGCAATTCATGAATGAATTTGTGGGAGATTCCCATACCGTTGAGCTCATCTTCGTACGTGTCAATAATGAAGTAGCACGCAGGAAACTTGAACTCGATAAAAAGACGTACTATTCTGACAAACAATGGACCAGCGAAGTTTCTGAAGGCGCTATTCAGCAACTAAGGGATGCAGGTACAGAGAGAGATTACATCTTGCTGGTGGACAAACTGCTTGAAACACTCTCAACTTCAGTTAACGATCAGGAGATCGGTATAGCGCGCATAAGGCTTTTGAACATCGTTCGGAAACATACCCAGCATGAGCTGAAAGATGTCTGAGAATGGATACGCAGGTGGAACAGTCCCAATATCAGGGTGGATCATAGGATGTAGTGGTAAATCCATCCAATGATATTTTGAGATCATGTTTCCCTGCAACAAAATCTCTTCCTCTGGATTTTATTATTTTGACGTATCGCCGTTCATCATTATCTTTTTGATCATGGCTTCCCAGTTCGATCACCGCATCGGAAAGATGGCTCAGGATACTGGTGTTGATCTCTCCTCCTGTTAGATCCCCTGTCATCATAAGCAGCGTATCCGAGGCTGCAAAAGCTCGGAGCAAATTCACAAAGAAAGATCTTTTTTCTAAAGGAAGCAATTCTCTTCCGTCCTCAAAGGATGGTGAAATGCATAGTAACACTGTTGCAGGGTCAATGACCACCCTGTTGGGATTATCATGGGCAAGGGTATGAAAGTACTTGAGGGTTGCATAATCTCCCTTTGCAAGTATCTCTCTATCCAGTTCAAGGAATTTTAGCTTGCCGCATTTCAATGGTTCATCATCAAAGAAGGAGTAGTTCTGTGAGATGCGCACTAATTTATCCGGAGGTTCGGACAGTACTGTGATATAAATACATTTCTCTCCGGCTTTTGCAGCTGTGAACAACGACTGTAAGCATGTAAGGGTGCGCCCGCTTCCAGTGGGGCCTGCTATCAACATACTTGATCCTTGCATAAGACCACCATGAAGTATAGCATCCAGATTTGGTATGTATGTGGGAGATAGCATGTGGCCACCTTATTATAATATCTGTGGTGTTTAGATAGTTATATATTTATCGAAATAAATGTTTATGTGCTTTGTTGCAGCTGTGCAAGAGCAGTATATATTTCCAATGTTCACATCATATTTACAATGCAGAACCCGTTCAAATCCATTAAATGTTGATCATCATGCCTGTACCAGAATTTGATATTAATATTATTGCTTTGCTGAACGATCTTGATGATCGTTTAAAGCTGTTGGAGTCAAGAGTTGCAGAAGTCGAAATGAGATCTTCTCCCCCTATAGATGATAAAATGGCTTTGTTCCTTACAGTTCCTGATTCTATCCGCAAGTCACTTTTTGCAGTATCCAGTCTGGTTTCATGTACTGCGGATGAAGTTAGTGAGATCACGGGTCGTCATAGGTCTATAGAGAACAAATACCTCAATGAACTCTATAGGTCTGGATGGTTAAAGAGAGACAGAAAAGGTAAGAAGATCTTCTATTCATTGAAAAAGAAATTAGATGGAGAGAGGCATGAATGTATCTCAGCAGTGGAAGAGATCGAGAGCAAGCTAGATCAGCTCCTGGGGTGAAAAAATGTTGTTGAGCTTCCATTCATATAAAGGTGGTACAGGAAAAACAACCTTTGTGAGCAATCTGGGTGTCCATCTTGCTCAACAAGGGCAGAAGATATGTATCATTGATACAGACGTGAACGGTCCGGGTCTGCATTCTCTCTTTGATGTTCATTTCTCAGCTACACTGGTGGATTTTCTGCGGGATGAATGCAAGATATCTGAGATAATATATAAACCTTATAAAAACATGGACCTATATATTATTCCGTCCAAAGCCTGCGAGGAGGATATAACTTCAATGTTCAATTCTCCAGGCGAGGCTAAAGATAAAATGCTTGAGATCATTAAGTTTCTGAAGAGGCAGTTACAGGTGGACCATGTCCTGTTCGATTGCAGCCCCGGTATTAACAAATCCAGCTTGCTCACTATGAATATAGCTGACAGGGCCACTATTGTTTCTACCATAGATATACAGGACATAAGAGGGACTTATATTCTGTCCAATATGTCTTCAAAGCTCGGTACTAAAGCTAACCTGCTTTTTAACAGGACCCCCAGAGATAAATCAGATGAGATCAATGGAATAGTGGCAGAGTTCAGCAAAAAACTGGGGACTTCACTTCTCGGTTCACTTACCTTTGACGATACAGTGGCACGTACATGGTCAAGGAAACTGGTGGTAGTAGAGGAAAAGGATTGTGATTATTGCCAACAGCTGCGTACCATTGCAACGAGGTTGTTGGTACCTTGATGCTATGATCTTCTAAATTCTTCAATATGTTCATGGACGATCTTGTCCAATTCTTTTTTCTCCTCTGTGCTAAGACTGAATATTTCCTTTATCTTTTTCAGATCGGTGCTTACAGCAGGCTTTAAAATAAGTCTGCCGTTCTTCAGATTATACTGTATATCTTCCTTACTCTTTTTTGGCCCTAATTGGATAGCATCTTCTGTTACAAAAAGAACGGTGTCAAATACAGTATGCAGAAGTTTCTCCGTTTCTGTGTCGAACATATTAAGGGCGACGGTGCATATCATTGTTCCTTGCTTATCCCTCACGCGGGCGGAAAGCAAGTCAAGAAAACGCATAAAAGGGATCTTATTATGGCGCCATCGTAGAAATGCCAGGTCTTCAAGGAATGTTAACTGTCTTGCTTCTATTTCAGATTCAATGTTCATCAATAATTCTGTCATGTCTGTGCAAGTGACACCACCTACAGAATATTTGAGAGAGGTGTCATATGTTGGTGCCAGTCCTGTATTCCAATTCTGGTTGCATCTGAATTCTTCCCATGCTTCATGACCTTTTTCCGTAAACAAGATCATAGACATTGGTACACCAGTAGTTTCCAGAAGGGATGAAATGATGCAGTATGCCAGTTCGGACATCCTGGTCTGACTGCCATATGCGAAAAGTACAGAATGACCGTCTATCAGATCAAAGAGGTCTGTTGCCGCATTTTCATCTGTAATCCCCGTCATATTTTCCCTACATTATAGTTGATGTCAGCCACAGTTTCGCGCATACTCCTTTTTCGTATGCTTTCAGGCGTATGCTTATGTAGTTATTATATTTTACTGTTTGATCTTTTCATCTATAATTCCCTATGTGCCGTCCAGCATATAATAAAGTATTCATTGCGAAAAGGTTAATAGTGATAGTAGCAGATGTAAATTGAGGTGGCATTGTATGTCAAAATTCCTAAAGCGAAATAACGAAAGAAAGGGCGAAAAGAAAAATGAGGAATTGGAATCCAAGCTAATACAAGATAACCTCTCAGAGCTCAAAGAAGAGCTGGTAGAATTTCCAGGCGGTGAAGATTTCGAGGAGTGAGCACATCTCTTCTACGGTATCTCTTCGTATATCTGTGGAACCGTCAGAAGAACCGCCAAAAACCATGGCATTTCTTAGCGGAACTAAATACGAGGATGTGCTCAGGGAACTCAGGATCAATCAGGAAACAGTACTTCTGTTAAAGGATGGGGAACTAGTCCCGTCTGATGGGGTTGCCAGTCCAGGCAACCTATCCATTCTGAAAATAACATCAAAAGGGTAAATTGGATTGTTTGTCCTCGCGAGAGGGTCAATCCAATTATTTTTTCGACACAGATCGATTATCGTTTTTTTTCTTGATATGACGAGTATACTTTATGTATCCTTTTAAACGGTTCAGATATAATCAATTATCCTCCTTTTTGATATATTCAGATCCCACTGCATACACTCCTATCAGGAGGATGGCCAGGAAAAATATCCATACCGTATTGGAGCTCTCTGTTTGTATCTGTTCATCATCTGCATTTCCCGTATTCTGTTCTGTTTGAACGATATCTGTATCACCGGTTACTGGTGTAATAACTGCCTTTTCATCGGTTACTGGTGAAGCTATTGCTTTTTCAGCAGTGATTGCAAAAGGTGAAAAACCGGGTGTCTGAGATCTGAATGTTATATATTCCGTGTCATTGCTTTCCACATAAGTGGGCAATACTTCCCATGATGTTCCATTATATCTCAGCAGCCTTATATTTTCGGGACTGACATCCATCTGTCTGATCCACGAAGTACTTACCTTAAATTTTATAACAGCATTTCTTATATTGCTCGTTGTGGCAAAGCCAGCCTTACCTACCCAGATATTGATATATTTATAGATGAGCTTTTCAGGGGTGGTATCGACCAGCTTTGAGCGGCTGTTTAGCACTTCTATAGTGGATGTGATCTCTCCGGAATTCTTAAGTGAATATAAGCTGATGGATCGTATTGGATTGTTCTCGGCTGTGAATTCATATACCACATTGGCATTCATTCTTAGGTATTTGCTGTCAATTTCTTTCAATGCAAGGTTTGAGAAGTCCTCAACAGAGGCTGCTCCCCCGCCTCCTCCACTGCTGCTTCTGCTACTTCCTCCGCCACCACTGCTGCTGGATATGGTTGTAAAGCTATCGCTTACTGAATTACCTGCCAGTCCATCTTCATTATATGGGATCAGGGTATAGGTATAGGTCGTACCACTGCTTAGACCGCTGTCTATGTAGGAGGATGGGCCACTCACATTAGCAATAGCCGCACCATTGCGAGTTATCTGCACCCTATTAGTGTTCCCGGAAGCTTCCCATATCAGAGTGATCGAAGTTTTAGTGATATTAGTTCCAGAAAAACTGGTAATCTCAGGCAGCATCGCTGTAATAGCCAGATCGCTCATCGATGATGGACCGATGTTACCGTTAGTGTCCACTGTTCTGATGCTTATGGTATATGTTGTTCCTTCTGTCAGACCAGTTGCGTTATAAAAACTTTGAGATGTATTTGTGATAAATACTGAGTTGAGGTAAACCATTACGTGACTGAAGTCCTCGTCATCCGGATCCGTCCATTCCCATTTAATCCATTGTGTTCCTGTCCCTGTTTCCCTCAGATTTGTTACTGATGCCGGTGGCGTTGTATCTGCCGGTGATGTAGTTGTTGCCGAATCGTTGACCCACGTTGAATTAATGTTGCCGCTATCGTCTACGGTCCTGATCCCTATGTCATATGCTGTTCCGTGGTCCAGGTCTGTGCGGTTATAGAAGTTATGCGTCGTGTTCGTTACGAACACTGAATCAATATATATCATCACATGACTGAAGTCCGTGTCATCCGGATCCGTCCATTCCCATTTTATCCATTGTGTTCCTGTCCCGTTTTCCCTCAGGTCAGTTACTGATGCCGGTGGCGTTGTATCTGCCGGTGATGTAGTTGTCCCCGAATCGTTGACCCATGTAGAATTAATGTTGCCGCTATCGTCTACGGTCCTGATTCCTATGTCATATGTTGTTCCGTGGTTCAGACCTGTGTGGTTATAGAAGTTATGCGTCGTGTTCGTTACGAACACTGAATCAATATATATCATCACATGACTGAAGTCCGTGTCATCCGGATCCGTCCATTCCCATTTTATCCATTGTGTTCCTGTCCCGTTTTCCCTCAGATTTGTTACTGATGCCGGTGGCGTTGTATCTGCCGGTGTGGCAGTTGTTGCCGAATCGTTGACCCATGTAGAATTGATGTTGTTGCTATCGTCTACGGTCCTGATCCCTATGTCATATGCTGTTCCCTGGTTCAGGCCAGTCAGGTTATAGAAGTTATGCGTTGTGTTCGTTAGGAACACTGAATCAATATATATCATCACATGACTGAAGTCTGTGTCATCCGGATCCGTCCATTCCCATTTAATCCATTGTGTTCCTGTCCCGTTTTCCCTCAGGTCAGTTACTGATGCCGGTGGCGTTGTATCTGCAGGTAATGTAGTTGTCGCTGAATCGTTGACCCATGTAGAATTAATGTTGCCGCTATCGTCTACGGTCCTGATCCCTATGTAATATGCTGTTCCGTGGTCCAGACCTGTGCGGTTATAGAAGTTATGCGTCGTGTTCGCTATGAACACTGAATCAATATATATCATCACATGACTGAAGTCCGTGTCATCCGGATCCGTCCATTCCCATTTAATCCATTGTGTTCCTGTCCCGTTTTCCCTCAGATTTGTTACTGATGCCGGTGGCGTTGTATCTGCCGGTGTGGCAGTTGTTGCCGAATCGTTGACCCATGTAGAATTAATAGTGCCGTTAATGTCCACAGTTCTGGTGCTTAAAGTATATGTTGTCCCTTCTGTCAGTCCAGTTGCGTTATGAAAGCTCTGGGATGTATTTGTGACAAATTCTGAGTTGAGGTAAACCATCACATGACTGAAGTCCGTGTCATCCGGATCCGTCCAGTTCCAGCAGATCCATTGTGTACCCACATTAGTTTCCGTAAGGTTCGTTACAGACGCCGGTGGCGTTGTATCGTTAAGCATGGGGTCTGCATTTGCTATAAATGCGCTAACGGTCAGAAACAATATCACTGCAACAGCAATGTTTTTACAGGATTTCAGGCTAACAAAGAAAAGTTTATTGCTAGTGCCTAAGGACTTGGAAACTACATCAGATGATCTAATAATGGCACCTCCATATGAACAGAATCACATAGTAAATATTATATTTTAAAATATATAAAATAAACGTATTTATATTGGTACATAAACAGTGAACTTGTTGAAGAAGCAGGAATAGTATCTGGCAAAATAAGTCAATATCAAGTAAATGATCGTGTGATAAAAACGTTATGAAAAAAGTAGTTTAAAAGACCTATATGGAAGGACGCAAACAACTAAAAGAAGACTGTTTACACGTCCTTCAATGAAGACCGTCAGCATTGTGGTCCCAGTAAAAATGCCTGGGTCGGAGATCACTCCATCCCTTTGCTTATTGTCTTCAGCTTCTTGATGGCTATCATTGTGGTCTTCGTGTCTTCTATGATCTTTTCCTCATAGTGCTTGATTATCTCTTCGATAGGAGCATTAAGGGTATAGATCTTCGTTGGTCTGCCTTTTCCAACAGCCTTCTTATTGTGAACACTGATCCAGTGCTTTTCACGCATCTGCCTCATTGCCACGCTTACTTCAGGCTGTCTTAGGCCTGTACTCATTTCTATCTCCTGGGATGAAGCCTCTCTTACATTTGAAAGGTATGTCAGCGTTGTAGCAACGTTCCTTGACATTCCCAGGTTCTTCAGTGCATCTATGAACCGATAGTCGGTGTCGTCCAATATTTTTACTTCAAAGTCCTTCATAAAATAACCCCTTATTCTATGTTTGTATCTCTTCTGTGAGATCTAATTCATAGTATGCACATTATTATATTTAAACTTTTATAGCCGGACTTTTTGAAGGACAGGATATTTAATATTCCTTTATATATTTAATGGCATCAAATGCCTGATGTGTGATCATATCTTTCAGCTCTTGCAAGCTTTTGAAGTTCATACTCTTTTTATCCATGAACACGTTCGAAAGTACTTTTTTGCCGATCACGTCATCGCTATCTGGTATTAATCTCATGATCGTTGAACCTGGAAATATGTGCGTTCGATGAGATACTCCGTCCGAATCTCCATCGGTTATTCCTATGATCGGTATGCCAAGCCTATATAAAATGTCTGCTGCAAGGATCGTGGTATCATCACCTATGGTTACGGCAACATCTGCGCCAGGTACAATGTCAAATGTTTTTTCCGCCTCATGGTCTATTATGACTGCATTAATCCCTTCGCTGCACCTCTTTTTTTCTCTGTTGCCTATGAAGAGTTCAAGTTCAGAAGATCGTAAAGTGCGCGCATTAAAATTATCAGAGCGCAGCCTGCCACTTTTCACCCAGGCTGTCGTTAGGTCAATAGGAGCACGTTGTTCATAATTATGCAGTTTTTCCACACCATGCTCCTTGATCTTGCCCCCTTTTATCTGTGTAATGTAACCGCTTTCCGCAACAATGCTGACATCAAAGGATATTGCAGAGCCCACTACTATACCATTGACAAGTATTTTTTCTCCGGGACACACTCCAGTTAAGCGCCGTACAACGCGCACCCCATCAATTTCTAATGGTGTCTCCTTTTCCCTCCCTGCAGTTCCGATCATAGATAGGCCAAGTTCATTGGCAATGGCTTTGGCATATTCTTTGGCAAGATCGTTCCAGGGGATGACAGCACCATCTACACTGCCTGGCCTTTCTATGTGCACAATGGGCTTGTCATCTTTCCTCCTAAGATGAGAAATGACCATGCCTGTAAATGCCATTCCTGTTTCTATGTTCTTTCCATGGTTTAGCAGGTAGATCACATCTTGTGTGTCAATGCACTCTTCTATGCATTCACTTGGCCTGAGGCTTCTAATGATGTCAATTACATTTTCCATGTGTGCGTCTATGACAGCGGTCTTGCCCATTGTGCCTGCGATCATGGCCGTAACATTTCCTTTTGTGCTTAATATCTCGATGATCTTACGGGCCTGTCCTGAATCAACCGCCTCCGGACCATGTATCACAAGTCCTATTTTCATAACCTTCCATAATATCGGTTCTACATAATAACGATCCCGCACGGAAATTATTAGTCTGATTACATGCTCTGTTGTTCTATGTATGGGATCCAATTGATATGGCACGGTCATGCGTGTTTTGAGATCAGGGCTAGCTTTAATGTCCTTATTGACCCTTTTTTCAGGGGTAATCCCAAAGCAAAGCTAGTTCCTGAAGACCTGGAGCCGGACATCATACTTGTGACCCATGGTCATTATGATCATCTGGGAGATACCATTGAGATTGCGCAAAAGACAGGATGCAGGGTTATTACGGTACATGAACTGGCTAACTATCTTAAATCTCAGAACGTGATGGCCGAAGGCATGAATATAGGAGGCAAGATGAAGGTCAATGACATGTTAGTGGTGATGACAGATGCCAATCATTCTTCATCCGTGTCCCATGGAGAGTTAAGGTTGTATGCCGGCAGAGCTGCTGGATTCATTCTGCAGGTCAATGGTTGTTCCATCTATCATGCAGGGGATACAGGTCTTTTCACAGATATGCGGCTTATAGGGGATGTGTATAGGCCGGATGTGGCGTTATTGCCCATAGGAGGCAGGTATACAAAGGATCCGGAAGATGCAGCCAGGGCCGTGGCCTTTATCCGTCCCAATATTGCAATACCTATGCA